>CALMVM010000515.1 GCA_937873255.1 uncultured Verrucomicrobiota bacterium
GTACCACAACCTGCCGGTTGTCAGTTGGCTGTTCCTGCGGGGAAAATGCGGCTTCTGCGGCAAGCCCATCGCCATGCGCTATCCGCTGGTCGAACTGCTGACGGCGGTCCTTTTCTACGCGACGTGGCGGCACTTCAACGACGCCTGGATTCTCGCGTTCCCACTGTGGATTTTCGTCGCGCTGGTGATCGTCGCCACGTTCATCGACTTCGACCATTTCATCATCCCCGACGAAATTACCTGGGGCTGCGTCGGCGCGGGGCTATTGCTGAGTTTCGCCATCCCGCTGCTCATGGGCGAGGAATCGCACGTCGCCGGGTTTCTGTGGTCGCTCCTCGGAGCGACGGTCCGCTACGGATTGCTCTGGGGCGTGGTCGAGGCCGGCAAACTCGCCTTCGGCAAAAAACGCGTCGTGCTGCCCGAGGCTGTGGATTTTACCTGGCAGCACGCTGGCGAAAACGACGCCGAGATGGTCATCGGAGGCGAGAAAGAACTCTGGAGCGAATATTTCATGCGCCCCAAGGATCGGCTCGTCCTGCTGTGCGAACCTCTCCGCCTTGCCGGCCGCGAACACCCGACGGCTACCCTTTCCTGCTTCTGGGACCGGATCGAACTCGACGGCAAGACCTATCCGCTCGACACGCTGGAAACGTTCTCCGGCCGGTTGAAGGAATACGTCTTTCCGCGCGAGGCGATGGGCTTCGGCGACGTGAAATTCATCGCCGGCATCGGCGCGTTCCTGGGTTGGAAGGCAGTGTTCTTCACGGTGGCGGCGGCGTCGATGGTCGGCTCGGTGGTGGGAGTCGCGCTGTTGCTGCTCGGGCCGAAGACGCGTTCGCTCAAGATCCCGTTCGGCCCGTACCTGTCGGTCGGCGCGCTGGCGTGGATGTTCGCCGGGCCTCAGATCGTGGCGTGGTATCTCGGCTTCATGCGGCGCTAGGCAACCCGAATCCTTCGCGATGATCGAGTTCCTTATCAGACGCACGGATGGAGAATGGTTCGATCTGCCCGCCGGCCGGATGGCAGATGTTTTGCGTCCCTCCTCCGTGCCCTCCCGCCTCGTTCAAGGAAATGGCGAACACTGCATGGAAGTTCTCGGCTGCCTGATCGAGTGCTCATATGAAGACCCCGGTATTCAGGTGAGTTTCACGGACAACACGCTTTCCCAAAAAGAGGCGTCGCAGATCGTCGAGGAAATCGCCGAAAGGATCACCGAATCCACCGGACAAAAAAGCCGGGTGGTCCCGTTGTGAATCGCCACCGCGACAAACTTCACTCCGCCCCGAACGACTCCACCCGCAGCAATGCTGCCGGGGGCATGACGCAGCCGAGGCGCAGAATTTCGTCGAGCGCCGTTTGCATCTGCCGGTGGCTGGCCCGGTCCAACATGAGGACCAGTTGCGCCCGGCCCGCCTCGTCGTGCGTCTCGGGCTGGACCACGGAGGAAATGCCGATTTCGTTGTGGCCCAAAATCCCCGCCACTTGCGCGAGCACACCCGGCCGGTCGTCCACCGCCAGACGCAGGTAATACCGCGAACGAATCCCCTCCAGCGGCCGGCAGGTGCCGTACAATCCGTGCGGCGTGAAACCGTAGCAGCGCCGCTCGCCGTTGAGCGCCACCGCCGCTTCCGCCAGGTCGCTGATGACCGCGCTGGCCGTCGGGTCCTGTCCCGCGCCGCGGCCGTAGAATAACGTCTCGCCCACCACATCGCCGCACACGCGCACGGCGTTGAAAACTCCGGACACCGAGGCGAGAACGTGGGTTTTCGGGATGAGGGTCGGATGCACGCGCACCTCCACGCCGCCACCGTTCTCCGGGCCGGCGTCGGCCTTGATGATGGCGAGCAGTTTCACCCGGTAGCCGAGTTCGCCCGCGAACCGGATGTCGGTGGCGGTCAGCTTGTCGATGCCCTCGACGAAGATATTGCCCGTCTCCACCCAAAACCCGTACGCCAGCGACGCGAGGATGATCGCTTTATGCGCGGCGTCCCAGCCGTTGATATCGAGCGTCGGATCGGCCTCGGCGTACCCCTGCGCCTGCGCCTCGGCGAGCGCGGTCGAGAAATCCAGCCCGGCGTCCGTCATGCGGGTCAGGATGTAATTGCTCGTGCCGTTGATGATCCCGTGGATGCTGACGATGTGGTTGGCGATGAGCGCCTCGCGGATCGTCTTGATGATGGGGATGCCGCCGGCCGTCGATGCCTCGAAAAACACCGGCACCTTTTTACCGGCGGCGCGGGCGAAAATTTCGCGTCCGTGCTCTGCGAGAAGCGCCTTGTTGCCGGTGACGACGACCTTGCCGGCGTCGATGGCGGCGTTGATGAGCGCGAGCGGCTCGTCGATGCCGCCCATCAGCTCGACGACGATGTCCACGGCCGGGTCGTCGATGAGATCCTGCCAACGCGTGGTGAGTTCGCCCGGCGGGGGGCCGGCGACACGCGGCTTGTTCACGTCGCGCACGACGGCGCGGCGCACGACGAGTTCCGCGCCGACGCGTTCGGTGAGCAGGGCGCGGTTTTGGGCGAGGTGTTTGTAGACCCCCGCCCCGACCGTGCCGAGGCCCGCGATGCCGATGCCGATTTGACGCATGATTTTTTCCCTGTGAAACCTTCTCCTCTCCGCGCAGGTCAGCGCTCAGTGCATGCAGCCCATGTAAACCCGTGTCTTCTTGGTGTACGCGTCGGCGGCGGGCAGCCTGAAACGCGCGAGCGCCCTGTTCGCTTCCCGGGGGGTATCGTAAAGGCCGCCCACGACGATGTAGTAGCCGGGCCGCAGGTTGGGGTAGGCGTCGGACCGCTCGACCGAGATGAATTCGGATTTGTCCTTGCTGCCAGGGAGCACCGTCATGTTGTAGCGGCGCAGGATGTACGATCCGGCGTAGATCGCGTCCGAGTCGTCATCCGGCAGGATCAGGCCACGTTTCTTGTCGTAGATCATCCCCTGAAGCGAGAACGGCACGCCCGACGTGCGGCTGACGGCTTGTGCATGGGATTTTGCCTCCTTGAAATCCTTGAAGCTGCCGAGGATGACGATCATCCGGTCGCGGGTGAGCAACTTCGGATCGAAATCGTCGTCGGCCGCGCGCCCAACTCCGGAAAAAGCGATGAGCAAGAGGAAGAGGAAGAACGCTTTTTTCATGCGAAGGACGGTTGGCCGTCAGACTAAAAGACGGCGGCGGAGAGGTCCACCTTTGTTTTAACGCGCAAAGCTCGCGCGAATCGTGAACTCCCGCTCCAGCGTGCCGCCGGGCGCGATCTCTTGGATGCCGGCCTTTTGCTCGAACGGCACCTGCGCGTGCGCGTCCGGCAATCCCCAGCACGGCTCGACGCAGATGTAATCGTGCCCGTCCCCCCAGAGCGTGACGTACGGAGCCTGCGCGCAACCGATCTCCGACCGCCGCCCGCCCGCCATGTCGTCCACGACGAAGACCGGCTCCTTCACGTCCACGATCTCCAACAGGTAGGAGTCGATCAGCCGCGATTTGTCGAACGGCATCGGCCCGCCCGGGTGGTCGATGTCCACCGTTTCGCCCGACAGGAAATTGCCCGGGGCGAGGTGCCGCCGGTAGCGCCCCGGCGGCAGGAGAATCCGCGCGTCCGCCAGCGAGCCGAGCGCGAAGCCGGGGTGCAGCCCGAACGAAACGTGCGTGCTCACGTCCGGCTCGCCGCTCTCGAAAACGAACCGCGTCCGCCACGCGCCGTCCGGTTCGAGCGTGTAGGTCAATCGCATCGTCACGCGGTAGGGGTATTCGTCCGGCGTGTACCCGTCGGGGCTCATCGTGTACGTCAGCGCCGCATCGCCGACGACCGGTTCGGCGAACGTTTTCTGACGCAGGAAACTGTGCGTGCCGCCCCGGACCTCGTGCCCCCGGTAGGTCGTGCGTTGGTTTAACAGACGGTGAATGTAATAACCCATCACGAGGCAATGTTGCCCCCAGGCCCCCGACGCCGGGGGCGTCAACTCGCCGTCGCGCCACAGAAAGCCGGTCCACGCGCCGTCCAAGCCCCGGCGCGCGAAGCCGACGGGTTCGGCTCCGTGGCGGCTGACGGTCAGGCGCGTGCCGCTGGCGTCGTCGGTGAGCACATCGAGGGTCTGGCCGTCGCGGACGACCGTTTCGTAATGGCAACTCATACGGGGAAGATTCGGGCGTCGCAGGGCGGGCGGCAAGTTGGATGTTCGTCGCCTTTCGACGCTTGAACGGAGACCGCGATCTGCTACCATGAAAACAGCAACGCATGAAAACGTCCCGTCTTCCTTTCACCGCTTTGTTGCTGGCGCTCTCCGCGTTGGCCGGCGTCCGTGCCGCTTCGGCCTGCAAATACTGTTATTCGGCCGAAAATGCCGCCGCCGCCGACTATGCGCGGCAGGCCATGTCGGCCCCCGCCGCGCCGGACACCACCTCGGGAGCATTCCCGCTCGACGCGACGATTAATCAGTTCCAGCCCGCGCCGGCGGCCGCCACGCTTTCGGCGGCCCCCGCCCCGGACAAGGTCGTCACGAATGCAACGGATCTTCGCGCGGCCAAAGCAGCTGCGCTTGGAACCGCTCCGACGACCGTGGCGAGTGCCGCCCCGACGACCGTGGTCAAGGGCAAAGGTTCCGCGCACTACGCCGACGCCGGTTTGTTGGGCCTCGCGGCGGTGGGTGGTGTCTTCTGCTGGCGTACCCGCCGGAAGACCGGCCCCGGCCGTTGAGCTTTTTCCGTCGCGGGCCGAAGGCCGTCGATCCGCAGATAGACGCCGAGTTGGACGCGGGTGCGCACGCAACGTTTTCGCTCGCGGTCCTCAATCTGGGCGGGCGCGATCCCGAACAGCATTTCCCCGCCGGCGCCGGCCAGCCTGATCCCGCCGGCAACCCGCACCCGCCGGTCAATTACCACGCTTACGCGGCGTGTACCGGCGGATCGTTCCACAGCCGATTCGACAAAACTCTGGCCGCCGACCGGCCGGTGCTGCTGCTCTTGCGGCAGGATCTCGGCCCGGCCTTGCGCTGCGTGCGCCGGTTGAAAAAAGCGGGCCGCACCGTGGCGGTCGCGTTCAAGGAGGCGGGCTCCGCGCAGGTCGCCGAACGTCTGGCCCAAGGCTCGAACCTCCGACGCCTCCTGGCCATCGTCGACGCGGCCGACGGTTGTCTGGCTTCCTCGCCGTGGCTTGTGGATTTTTTTCGGGCGCTACGTCCGGCGGTGGGAGCCGACTCCTTGCTCAACGGGCAGGACAACACCGTCAAGTTCCTGCCGACGCCGTATCCCGTGGACGATTCTCGTTGGAATTTCTCGGTCCCTCCCGCGCAACGCCGGGGAATCTTCGTGGGCACGCGGGAATTCGACGTGGCCTCACGCCATCACCTACGCGCGGTGCTGGCGGCCCGCAGCCTGCACGCGCGCACCGGCGAACCCGTCACGGTCCTCAACCCCGAAGGCCGCCGGGGCGCGAAAATCCTGCTTTCCCTCGGGTTTTCCGCGAAGGAGGATGCCGCGCTGCGGTTCGTGGCGGGACCTTTGCCGTACACCGATTATCTGCGGTTCATGGCGCGGCACCGGATCGTGTTCCAGCTCGACCGCAGCGGCGTGCCCGGTCAGGTGGCGGGCGACGCTTTGCTCTGCCGCTTGCCCTGCGTGGGCGGCGACGGAGCCATTGAGCGAACCGTTTTCCCCGCTCTGGCCGGCCACGACAAGGAACCGGAAACTCTCGTCGAACTCGCCGCCGGCCTGCTCGGCGACCGCGACCGCTACGATCAAACCTGGCGCGAGGCGCACGTGCGGGCACTGGAGACGGTGTCGTTCCAGGCCGTGGCGGCGGAACTCGCGGCGTACTACTGGACCCTGCGGGCAACCGCCGCGTACCGGGGCCGCTGAAAAACTTCCGAGCGGCCGGAAGGCTTGCGCGGCACGCTATGTTAACTGATGTCTAATCCCGACTGGACCCTCTACGTCAAAACGCGCTGCCCTTGGTGCATCGAAGCCATGGCCTATCTGCGCAAAAACGGCTACCCATTCCGCGAGGTCGATGTGAACAGTGACTCCGCCGCCTACGCCAAGATGCAAAAACTCTCCGGTCAACGGCTGACCCCGACGCTCGTCATCGAGAGCAGCGGCCAGATTTTGCCGGACTTCGACGTGGGGCAACTAGAGACGTTCCTCAAAAAGAACGACCTCATGAAGAAGGCCGCCTAGAACGTTCGCGTGCGGCCGGAGGTTTTCTCCGGCCGCCGTGGCGTCGGCCAGCGAATCACCGGGATGTTCGCTTTTTTCTCCAGCCGGCTCGGTTGCGCGGGCTCCATCATCGTCTCGGTCATCGGGACGATCATCCTGGTTCTCGTGATGCGAGGCTGCCACGGATGATCCGCCGCACGCGGGCGGCTACCTTTTCTTGCGACCGCTCGAATAGCTGTATCCCTTGCCCGAACGTCCGCCGGAGACCTTCAACCGCTCCAGGCTCGCGCCTTCCTTCAGGTTGAAAAGCTGGGTGTAGAGATAGTTGAAGGTGTCGATTTTCACGCGCGGAATCGGTCGCCCGATGAAGCGCTCGATGGCCTGGACGTGGTTCACGTCCTCCGCCGTGAAGATCGTCAGAGCGTCGCCCTCCTTTTGCGCGCGACCGGTGCGGCCGATGCGGTGGACGTAATCCTCGGGATGCTGCGGCACGTCGAAATTGACGACGTGCGTCACGCCCGCGATGTCGAGCCCGCGCGCGGCGATGTCCGTCGCCACGAGCACCTCGAACGTCCCGTCGCGGAACCCGGCGAGTGACTCCTCGCGTTCCTTTTGCGCGCGGTCGGAATGCAGCACGGCGACCTTGTGACCCTCGCCGATCAAACGTGCCGCGACCTGGTCCGCGCCGATCTTCATGCGGCAAAACACGATGACGCTCTCGTACTTCGTGTGTTCGAGTAGCGCGTGGAGCAACTCGAACTTCTGCGCGCTCGCGCACGGATAAAGATTATGCGTCACCGTCTCGGCGGGCGACTGGCGCATGCCGATGGAGATCGTCTCGGGCGTTTTCATCGCCCACTTCACGAGCCCGTCAATCTCCGGCGGGATCGTGGCGGAAAACAGGAGCGTCTGGCGTTCCTTCGGGCAGGCTTCGAGCATCCGGCGAACGTCGGGCAGGAAACCCATGTCCAATAGTCGGTCGGCCTCGTCGAGCACGACGACCTCCAGTTCCTTGAAGGACAATTCTCCACGCTCCAGGTAATCCAACGCACGCCCCGGCGTAACGACCCACACGTCCATCCCCTTTTGGAGCAATTCGGACTGTTTGCCGTAGCCGACGCCGCCGTACATCACGCCGCACCGCACCGGGCTGAAGCGGCCGAACGTCTTGAACGCGGCTTCCACCTGATAGGCCAGCTCACGCGTCGGCTCGATGATGAGCGCGCGGGGATGCCGGCTCTTGTGCGGGCGGTCCAGCCGCGTGAGGATCGGCAGCGCGAAGGCGGCCGTCTTGCCCGTGCCAGTCTGGGCGGAACCGATCACGTCGCGGCCGGCGAGCACGAGCGGGATGGCCGCCTGTTGAATGGGAGTCGGCTCGGTAAACCCGGCCGCGCGGACGGCAAGCTGCACGTCCTCGGATAATTGTAGATCGTCGAAAACCATGGGAAGAAACGGGCCGCCGCACCCCGGAAGCCCTCGCAAACACTGACAGGATTGATATAAATTCCGCGCTGGAAGGCGGATTCCTCCCAAGGCAAGCAGGCGCAACGTAGCGGCGGAACGCCCTCCCGGCAAGTCGCGGCTTCCCGGCCCGCGTGCCGTTCAGAGCAAACCGCGTTCTTCGAGATGACGACGTATCGTCGGAAGCTGGACGAGCGGTGCGTAAAAACCGTCGCTGGCCCGGTCGGCGTTGAAGTGAATGCTCAGGATGCCCTGTTCGGCGTACGCCAGCATCATCGGCAGAATTGTTTTTACCTTCAGCGACAGCGACAACGCCTGGCCGTCCGGCTGAAGGAGGCCGTTTTCCTTGGCAAACGCGTGCAGCCGGCGGCCGTCCGTGAACGCCTTGACCATCGGCGCACCGTCGGCGACCCCCGCGTTCGTGCAAAAATACGGCTGCACGTCGGGCAATTCGCCACGCGCGACGAACTGCCACGCTTCGAGCCGGAACACCGACGCGTACAGGGCGTCGCGCTCGCCCTGCCCGGCGTTCGGGCTGCTCGCCGTCCGCGCGAGTGCGTCGAAGTCCGGTTCCGCCGACGCGGGCGCGGCCGGTTGCGCGCCCGGGAGGTTGCCGGGATCGCGCCCGGCAATGATCGTCTGGATTCGTTCGCGCGCGGCGTCCATGGTCAGGCCGAGTTTTGTCAGCAATTCGCCGTAGCCGTTGGCGGCCGGGACGAGGTAGGCATGCTGGTTGCCCGTGCGCTGCTCATAGCCGACGAAGATCTCCAGGTGGCGTCGGGAGAGAGGCTCGGCTTCGGCGGCGCGGCCGGTGTCGGCCAGCAACCGGGCGAGGTTGTTGAGCGCGATGGCGACGTTCTCGTGGTCCGGGCCGAAGTGGCGGATGAAGAGATCGAGCGCGTATCGGCGGTTCGATTCGGCTTCCGCGTTCCGGCCGTTGCGTTCGAGGATCGCCGCGAGGTTGTTCAGCACGCTGGCAACCTCGATGGTGTCGGGACCCGCCTTGGCAAAAATGTCGAGCGCACGGCGAAACAGCGGCTCCGCCTCCGCGAACTGGCCGGCGCGCTTGAACATCAGCGCGAGGTTGTTGCAGGCCGTGCCGGTCTTCACGTGCGACGCCCCCTGGCTCGCTTCCGCCGCCGCGACGGCCCGGCGCAGGAGTGGTTCGGCTGCCTCGCAACGCCCGTTCTGGCTAAGGAAATCTCCCAGGTTGGTCAGGCAATCGGCGGTCACGGCGTGGTTTTCGCCCAGGTTTGTCTCGGCGAGCGTGAGAGCACGACGCAGCAGCGATTCGCACTCAGCCTTGCGTTGGGTGAGAACCAACGCCAACCTCTGACGAGTCAACTCGACCACCTCCGGGATGACCGACGGCGCGGGTGCCATCGCTTGCGGCGGCAACGGCGGCGGGGTCAGCGGCCCCCGGGTGAACGCCTCCGGCGGCAGCGGCGGGGGAATCGGCGGCGGGCCGTCAGGCGTACTCATGGGTCGATGGTGTCGGCGGGTTCGTGCGATTCGCGTCCGGTCTTAGCTGGAACGCGTTGACCCGTCAACGCTTGCAAGGGCGGTTGCTATCGCCCGCCGTCCGCCGATTCCGACTCGTTGGGCGTCGCGGACAGCCGCCGGTTCTGCCCGCTGCTGCGCAACCGCAGGCTCTTGAACTCGAAGTCATGGTACGTCTCGATGTAGCGCAGGGTCCGGTTTTGCGCACGCATTACGACGGAGTGCGTCACCGCCGAATTGCCCCGCATCCGTACGCCCCGCAGGAGCGCGCTGTCGCTGATCCCCGTCGCGCAAAAGATGATGTTTTTGCCGTGCGCGAGATCGTCCGCGAAGAACACCTTACCCAGCATGTCCCCGTGGCCGTCGGCGACCAGCCGGGCGCGTTCGTCGTTGTCGCGCGGCCACATCATCGCCTGCAAATCGCCGCCCAGGCACTTGATGCCCGCCGCCGCCAACACCGCCTCCGGCGCGCCGCCGACGCCGAGGTAGAGGTCGATCCCGCTGTCCGGCAGCGAGGGCCCCATCGCCGCCGTGATGTCGCCGTCGGCGATGAGCCGCAGGGACGCGCCCGACGCGCGGATTTCCTTGATTAGCTCCGCATGCCGGGGGCGGTCGAGCACCATCACGACCAATTCGCCCATCCTTTTGCGCAACGCCCGGGCCGCGCCGATGATCGTTTCCTCCACCGGGTTCTGGAGCGCGACGGCGCTGAACCCCTCGCGTCGCAGGTAACCGACCACGCGTGGTCCGTAGGCCAGCTTCATCATGTAGAAGGACGGGACGTCCTGCATCGACGTGATCTGTCCCGGCGCGGGGCTCGCGGCGGCGAGGCAGGAGATGGAATTCGGCGCGCCTTTGGCGATGTTGGTCGTGCCGTCGATGGGGTCGAGCGCGATATCGTACTTCACGCTGCCCGGCCGCCAGGTGCCGAGGTGTTCGCCCTTGAAAATGCCCGGGGCCTCGTCCTTGATCCCCTCGCCGATGACAACCTCGCCGCAGATGTTGATGAGGTCGAACATTCCTCTAATCGCGTCGCACGCCGCCTGGTCGGCGAGTTCCTTTTCGCCGCGTCCGAGCCACGGTAGGGAGTTGAGCGCGGCGGCCTCGGTGGCGCGCACGAAATCGAGTTCGACGATGCGCTCGATGTCGTCGTAGTGTTGCGCCTCGGGCGAGAGCGAACGGTGGTGGGCGGGCAGCTGTTTCATAAAGGGGGTGATTCAGCGTAAAGCGCGCGCGCGGAAAGTAAACCGGCCCCCCGGACGATGCCCGGCGCGGTTTTATCGATGGCCCGCCGCCTGTACTTCGGCCGGCGCGGCGGTACGGTGAACCATGTCCGCCAAGCCGCCTGGCCTCCATCCGATCCGCAACGTGATGGGCTGCTCCCACCTGCTCGTCGAGGACGATGGCAAGAGCGCGGTGTTCCTCGACGCCGGGTTTTTCGGCGAGATGGGACGGTTGCGGCGGCTCTTGCGGCGGCTCGGCTTAAAGCCGCATGACGTGAAGGCCATTCTCTTGACCCACGGCCATCTCGACCACGTCGGCAACCTCGTCGCCCTACGCGAATGGACCGGCGCGCCCGTTTACGCTCACGCGGAGGAACGCGCCCACGTCGAAGCGCAATACCCTTACACGGGTCTGAGCCGGGTGTGCGGTTGGCTGGAAACGGCCGGACGCCTCGTGTTGCGCCGGCCGGTCGGCACGGTGGACCGGACGTTCGCGGACGGCGAGGTGCTTCCGTTCTGGGGCGGGCTGCGTGTGGTCCATCTGCCGGGCCACACACGTGGGCATTGCGGGTTTTACAGCGAGCGGCACGATCTCCTGTTCAGCGGCGACCTGTTCGCAAGCTACTTTTGGCATACCCACCTGCCGCCCCCGATCCTCAACAGCGTTCCGGCGGAGTTCCCCGCCAGCTTCCGGCGCGTGGCGGAACTCCGGCCGCGCGGGATCGTGCCGAACCATTACGATCTGCTCGACCCGGAGAAATTGCGCCGGCGCTTCGACCGGCTCTACGCGCGCAAATTCCTTCAGCTCCACGCG
>CALMVM010000516.1:0-15055 GCA_937873255.1 uncultured Verrucomicrobiota bacterium
CGTCGTGCGAGATGAACACCAGCGTGCCCTCGTACTGGTCGAGCGCGCCGATGAGCGCGTCGATGCTCGCCATGTCGAGGTGCGTCGTCGGCTCGTCCATGAGCAGCATGTTGGGTGGGTTCATGAGCAGCTTGACCAGCGCCAGCCGGCTCTTTTCCCCGCCGCTCAACACCGCCACGGGTTTATAAACGTCGTCGCCGCGAAACAGGAACGACCCCAGCACCGTGCGCGCACTCTGTTCGTTGACGGGGATCGGCGCGTCCTGCGCTTCCTGCAAGACGGTGCGCTTGAGGTCGAGCGTTTCCACGCGGTATTGCGCGAAGTAACCGACCTTCACGTTGCTGCCGACGATTAACACGCATTACATCTCCGTGATCACGCACTCAATAAAATTGAACAGCGTCGATTTGCCCGCGCCGTTGGGGCCGACGAGCACGATGCGCTCGCCGCGTTCGGCGGTGAAATTGAGGTCACGATAAATGGGCTGGCCGCCGGGATACGCCTGCTCGACGTTTTCGAGCGTGATCGTCTTCAGGCCGCTGCGCGCGGGCTGGGGGAAGCGGAATTTCACCGTCGCCGCCTCGGTCTCGGGGGCTTCGAGTTTTTCCATGCGCGCGATCTGCTTGAGCTTGCTCTGCGCCTGGCTGGCGAGGCTGGCCTTCGCGCGAAAACGGTCGGCGAACCGTTGGAGACTCTCGATCTCGCGCTGCTGCGCCTTGTAGGCGGCCCATTGCTGCTCGCGGCGGGCGGCGCGCTGTTCGAGGTAGGAGTCGTAATTGCCCCGGTAGCGTTGCAGCCGGCCGTGGCCGATCTCGCAGGTGGTGCCGATGAGTTGATTGAGGAACTCCCGGTCGTGCGAGATCATGAGGATCGCGCCGGGGTAACCCTTCAAATATGCCTGGAACCAGCGCAACGCTTCGAGGTCGAGGTGGTTGGTCGGTTCGTCGAGCATCAACAGATCGGGCTCCTGCGTGAGCAGCCGGGCGAGGTGCGCGCGCATCACCCAGCCGCCGCTGAACGTGCGCGCGGGCTTGTCGAAGTCGGTCTCCTTGAACGCGAGGCCGGCGAGGATGCGCTTGGCCTTGGGCTGGAGCGAGAGCGCGTCGTATTCGTCGGCCTCATGCGAGGTGGCGAGGGCGAGGATGGACTCGTCGCCGGCCGGGGCGCTTTCCTGCGGCAGGAAGCCGAGGGTCGCGCCGCGTTCGAGCAGGACCTGGCCCTCGTCGGGCGAGTTTTCCTTGAGGATGATGGAGAACAGCGTGGACTTGCCCGCGCCGTTGGGGCCGACGAGGCCGATGCGCTCGCCGCGGTTGATTTGCAGCGAGGCGTCGCGGAAAAGCGTCCGGCCACCGTAGGCTTTGGCGAGGTTGGAAAGGGTCAGCATAGCGGGCGCGAAAAGGAGCGCACACCCTGCCCGCAATCGGCCCGGCGCGCAAGCAGGGCAGGTTGACGGGCGCGAGGACGATCTGTTATCCCATGGGAATGATTCGTTTGCGTCCCTCCCGCCTCGTTTGGTCCACGATTTTCCTCCTGCTCGGCGTCGCCGCCGGGCGCGCGCAATCCCCATCCGCGACGCCGCCGCCGTCGCCCGCGCCGATCCGCGTGATGATCCTCGGCACCTACCACTTCGGCAATCCGAACCAGGACCTCCACGACGTGAAGGCCGACAACATGCTCACCCCCAAACGGCAGGAGGAACTCGCCGATCTCGCCAACCGCCTCGCTCGCTTCGCGCCGACGGCCGTCGCCGTCGAATCGACCGCCAAACGGCCGGATTTCACCGATCCCGGGTACGAGAAATTCACGGCCGCCGACCTGGCGAAGGACGCGAACGAGACCACGCAGATCGGTTACCGGCTGGCGAGGCAACTCGGCCACAAGGCGGTCTACGACATCGACGAGCAGAGCGAGACCGTGGATTATTTCCCCTTCGGCAAGGTCCAGGAGTTCGTCGAGGCGCACGGCCAGACCGGCGTGCTGGAACGGCTCCATGCCGACGTGCAGACAGACATGGCCGCCATCGAGGAAACGCAAAAAACCCAGCCCGTCCGGCTGGCGCTCGCCCGCATGAACGAGCCCGCCTACATCCTGCACAGCAACGACGCGTTTTATTATACCTTCCTGAAGATGGCCGACGCGCGGACCCAGCCCGGGGCGGAGTTGAACGCGATGTGGTACATGCGCAACGCGAAGATTTTCTCGAAATTAACGCTCACGGCCAAGCCGGGCGACCGCATCGTGGTGATCTTCGGCGGCGGCCATTGTTACTGGCTGCGGCACCTCGTCGAGCACACGCCCGGCTATCAGCTCGTCGAGCCGAACGAGTATCTGAAATGAGCGGACCGGAATCGAGCGGGAAGATTCCGAACAAGCCGCTTGCGGCCGGTCGTGCCGGCAATTGGTAGGGATGGCTCTCCGAGCCGTCCGTCGATTGGCTTGGATGAACAACGTGCGCACAGGCCGCCCCGCCGGAAAATCCACGGACGGCTCGGAGAGCCATCCCTACCAGTGGGGACGAACGCCTGCGGCGGGGTTCACTTCGGCGTGACGATCTCCGTCAGCTGGACCACCCACTTGTCGAAGTCCGGGTGGTCCGGGTGCCCCTTGATGATCCCCAGCATGTCGGCCACGGCGCGGTCCTTGTCGCCGAGGACCAGTTCATCTTCCGCGCGGTTCCAGAAAAGAGTGGGACGACGAATGCCGTTGAATTTGTTGATGGCGAGACTGTTCGCCTTCGAGTCGAGACGACCGGCCTCGGTCTGAATTTTGTTGTCCCAGTAGGCGAGCAGGCGGGGGTCTTTGAGGTCCCTCAAAACGGGCAGGATCGATTTCTGGAAAATGCCGTCCACGTTGAAGGGCTGCATCTCCCAATCGGGCAGGCCGCTGATGTACGGGCCGATCTGGAAGTAGGTCACGAACACGTTGTCGCCGAGCCCCTTGTTGGCGAGGTTCATCGACCACAGCGAGTCGTAGATCGGCGTGACCTGGCTCGTGTAATCGTAGAGCGCGGACAACAATTCCTTGGTCTTCGCCCCGGAGGCGTGCTGCCACGTCAGGCTGATGTAGACCAACTCCAGGCGCAGGGCGTTGACGAAATTCTTGTCGCGCATCTGGTCGGCGTTCTGCTTGCGCCACTCGACGATCCTCGCGCCCTCGTTGCCGCCCTTGCCCTGGATTTCCACGGCCAAAACCGCCTGTTCGTAAGCCTTTGCCGGGTCGGCCAGCGCCGCGCGGATGCTGCCGAGCGTCTGGCCCTTGCCCTGGGCGATGGACTGCGTTTGCCGGGCCTTGAGGTCCTTGAGCGTGGCGAGCACGGCGGCGGGATCGACCGGCGGCGGGGACGACTGGGCGCGGAGAGCACACGGCACGAGCAAACCCGCGCACGCGGCGAGCCGGACAACGAAGAGGGGACGCATGGAAGCGCCAGCTTACAGGGACATCCCCGCCGCTGTAAACAAAACGCGCATCCCCCGTGCGAACGAGGGACGCGCGTCGTTGAATGCTCTGTGCTCCGCACCGCCTCAGGCCGGGACGATCACGCCCTTGTCCCTCGGGATGGCGTCGTACGTGGCCGAGTCGATGTTCAGGTGCGACATCACGAGCGTCTTGGGCGTATGGGAGATCCATTCCGTGAAGGAAAGGTCCTGGTAGTTCGGAGCCTTGAAGACCTCCAGGAATTCCAGGTCTTCCGTGCCGGTGTTCTCAATGTAATGGCCGACGTTGTTGCCCACCGCGCCCACGTCGCCCGCCTGGAAGTCCATCGTGCGCGCGCGGTTGCCGGCGGTGAACACCGTCATGCGGCCCTTGCCTTTGATGTAATATTGCCACTCGTCCGAGTTCGGGTGCCAGTGGAGTTCGCGGATGCCGCCCGGCTTCACGAGGACCTTGGCCGCCGCGATGGTCTTGGAGATCGGGAACTTGGACGAGTCGTTGATGGTCGCGGTGCCGCTCCTGGTTTCCTTGTCGGGCTTGTCCTTCGACATGAAATAGGTGAACGAGGTCTTCGAGTAGCCGAGCGTGCCGGCGGCCTGCCTGCGCTCCTCTTCGAGCGCCTTGAAGGGCTGCGCGAAGAAGATGAACTGCTCCTCCTTCGGGAGTTTTGCGAGCGCCTCGACGCTGGTGCCCATGATCTTCGCCAGCACGTCCTTGGGCGTGCGCGCGACCCACTCCGAGATCAGGAAGGTCTCGTACTCGTTGAATTTGCCGTCGTCGAACACGAGGAGGAACTCGCACCCGTTGCCCTGCGCTTCGGCCTGGATGGAATGCGGGATACCCGGCGGGAAATACCACAGGTCGCCCGGCCCCACGTCGTCGACGAATGCCTTGCCGTCGTAGTCGATGCAGGTCACGCGCGCCTTGCCTTCGAGCATGTAGGCCCACTCGGCGGATTTGTGCCAGTGGAGTTCACGGCAGCCATTGGGCAGCAGGCGCATGTTCACGCCGGCCATCTCGGGAGCGGTGATGAGGTCTTTGTATGTCACCTGCCGCGCCCAGCCGGCGGCGGAGGTTTTCTTGCGGGCGAAAGAATACGGGTACTTGAAGGGATCGACGTTGCCGTGGTCGGTGGGCGGCGAGAAGGTGGAATCCGGGTTTTCCTGCTGCAACTCGTTGTTACGCGGCCCCAGGATGCTGTGCTTGGGGTCGCTCGGGTTGGACTTCAGTTCGGTCTCCTTTTCCTCCGCACCGGCGCGGGAAGCGAGGAACATCGCGCCGCTGGCGGCGGCGGCTCTTTTCAGGAGGTCACGGCGTGTAATGGAGTTCATGGGGATGAGGTAGGGGATTGGTGGATTTTTACTGCTAGTTCAAGGTTCAACGATCCCGCTGGCTTGTCTATCGGTGATTCGACGCGAACGACAAAAACCCGGCGTGCGTCGGGCCGGTCTGCGGATAAGGTGCCGGCATGAACGCAAACGCACGTTGGTCGCTCGCAGGCAAGAACGCGCTGGTCACGGGGGCCACCAAGGGCATCGGGCGGGCGGTGGCGGAGGAGTTCATGGAACTGGGCGCGCGGGTGTTCATCGTGGCGCGCAACGCGAAAGACGTGGACGACTGCCTCGCCGAGTGGACGAAGCGCGGATGGAAGGCGGCAGGCACCGTGGGAGACGTGTCGAAGGCGAAGGACCGCGCGCAGGTGATGGAGGCCGCGTTGCTCGAATTCGAAGGCGAACTGGACATCCTCGTCAACAACGCGGGCGGCAACATCCGCAAGAAGGCGCTCGACTACGCGGCGGACGAATTTCAACAGTTGATGGACCGCAATCTGGTCTCCGCGTGGGAGTTGAGCCGGTTGGCGCATCCGTTCCTCAAGGAGCGCGCCGGGAAGTCCGAGGGCGGCAGCGCCATCGTGAACATCGGCAGTGTGGCCGGGCTGGTGGCGCTCCGCACGGGCGTGCCCTATGGCGCGAGCAAGGCGGCGATGTCGCAGATGACGCGCGGCCTGGCCGGCGAATGGGCGGCGGACGGCATCCGCGTCAACTGCGTCGCGCCGTGGTACATCCGCACGCCGCTGGCCGAAACGGTGCTCAAGGACGAGGCGTACCACGCGGAGGTCGTCGCGCGCACGCCGCTGGGCCGCGTGGGCGAGCCGCGCGAGGTGGCGGCGGCGGCGGCATTCCTGGCGATGGGGGCGGCGAGCTTCGTCACCGGCCAGACGCTGGCGGCCGACGGGGGGTTTTTGGCGTGGAGTTTTTGAAGGAAGTTCACGCCACGCTGTCCGGTGAATCCTCGGGCGGAGGACCGCCGCCAGGGAGAGAGGCGGCGGCTTGCTGAACGCGGTAGCCTGCCACGAATCGCTCGCGGAAGGTCTGGAACGTTCCCGCCTCCAATTCCGCACGGACCCGTTCCATGAGGTGCAGGTAGAAGTGGAGGTTGTGCAGCGTGACCAGGCGCAGGCCCAGGATTTCCTCGGCCTTGAGGAGGTGGCGCAGGTAGCCCCGGCTGAACTCCCGGCACGCGGGGCACTGGCAACCCTCCTCAATGGGGCTTTGGTCCTTGATGTAGACCGAGTTGCGGAGATTCAGGGTGCCGGCGGCCGTGAACGCCGTGCCGTTGCGCGCGATGCGGGTGGGCAGCACGCAGTCGAACAGGTCGATCCCCCGCGCGACCATCTCGACCATCTGCGGCGGCGTGCCCAGGCCCATCGCGTAGCGCGGACGGTCGGCGGGCAGGAAGGGTTCGCTGCGCTCGACGGCGAGCATCATCTCGTTCTCGGGTTCGCCCACGGAAACGCCTCCGACGGCGTAGCCGTCCCAATCCATCGCGGCCAGCGCGCGGGCGGCCTTTTCGCGCAGGTCGGCGAACGTCGCGCCCTGCACGATGCCGAAGCGCAGTTGCGGCCGGCCGGTGGTCTCGCTGTTGGGGTGGGCGGCGGCCCAGTCGCGGCAGCGTTGCGCCCAGCGCAGGGTCAGGTCGAGGGACCGGGCGGCGTAGTCGTATTCGCACGGGTACGGCGGGCATTCGTCGAAGGCCATGTGGATGTCCGAGCCGAGCACGCTCTGGATTTCCATGGCCGTCTCGGGGCCGATGAAGGTCGGCGTGCCGTCGAGGTGGTTCTGGAAATGGACGCCCTCCTCGGTGATGCGACGGATTTTCGCCAGGGAAAACACCTGGTAGCCGCCCGAGTCGGTGAGGATCGGCCCGTCCCAGCGCATGAACTCGTGCAGCCCGCCGAAGCCGCGCATCACGTCGAGGCCGGGGCGAACGAAGAGGTGGTACGTGTTGCCGAGAATGATCTGCGCGCGCAGGTCGCGGAGTTCGGCGGGCGAGACGGCCTTGACGGTCCCCTGCGTGCCCACGGGCATGAAGGTCGGCGTCTCGATGACGCCGTGCGCGGTGGCGAGCCGTCCGCGCCGGGCGGGGGGGCGGGGGGTTTCCGGGGAGCGGAGTTGGCACATGCGGGGGTTGGGCTTGGCCGGTCGGGCGAAAGGCGGTAAGCTTGCGGCCAAGGGGGCCACCATGCAAACCATCGAACAAATCGCGGCGGACGAGATCAGCGCGTACGAAAAGGAGAGAGGAAAACCAATGCCTAACTTGGCCCACTCGATTTTGGAACCGCGCATCGCTTCCGCTTTGCACGCGCAGACTGCTGATCGTTATTTGGTCGCCGTCGAACTGACTCTCGAGCTTGCCGATGGCTCGGTGCTGACACCCGACGTGACCGTGCTGGCGAAGCGTCCTATCCATTGGAGCCGTGAGCCTGCGCATTGCCGTGACCTGCCGATTTTGGTGGTTGAGATCGTCTCGCCCTCGCAGGGCTATCTATCCGTCGTGGAGAAGAAGGAAATCTATTTCCGCAACGGTGTGCAAAGCTTGTGGGAGGTAAATCCTGCTTTGAGGGTCATTGCAATCCATCGTCCCGACCGCGAAGTTCCCGATATCTTCCAGAGTGGGGAGGCCAAGGACTCCGTGACGGGGATGTCCGTGAGCATGGAAGACATTTTTTCCTGAGTCTGCATCTTTTTCCAAAAAGACGCCAGATTCCGCTTGCGGGCTGCCAAAAGCCCCCTAGATTGCTCGCTCCCTGAGTGGTGTAGTCCACGAGTTCCCGCCGGCTGTCCGGCGGGTCTTTTTATCGGTGCCGTCCGGCTGCCCTAGTGCCCCCGGACCGTTACGACGGACTCCCCTCGGATGACGATCCCACGCGACCTTTTCCATAAGTTCAAGACCATGCCCACGATCAACCAGCTCGTCCGTTTCGGACGCAAGAAGGTGAAGGTGAAATCCAAGTCACCCGCGCTCGCCAACTGTCCCCAGCGCCGCGGCGTTTGTGTGCAGGTCATGACCCGCACGCCCAAGAAACCCAATTCGGCGTTGCGCAAGGTCGCCAAGGTTCGTCTGACCAATGGCCAGGAAGTTATCGCCTACATCCCGGGCGAAGGCCACAACTTGCAGGAACACTCCATCGTGCTGGTGCGCGGCGGCAAGGTCAAGGACCTGCCGGGCGTGCGTTACCACATCGTTCGCGGCACCCTCGACAGTCAGGGCGTGGACAAGCGCCGTCGCGGCCGTTCGAAGTACGGCGCCAAGCGGCCGAAGCCGGGTGCGGCCACCGACGCCAAGGGCGGCAAGGGCGCGCCGGCCAAGGGCAAGAAATAACGGCCTGTCCTGACGAGTTCCTTTCAAATCTAGCTTTTACTCTTTCACGCCATGTCCCGCCGCCGCCGCGTCCACAAAAAGGAAGAACGCCTCGACTCGCACTACGCCAGCCCCGTGGTGGCGCAGTTGATCTCGACCGTCATGATCTCGGGCAAGAAGTCGCTCGCCGAACGCATCGTCTACGGCGCGATTGAAAAGAGCCGCGAGAACTCGGACACCGTCGATCCGCTCGAAGTGCTCCACAAGGCGCTCGACAACGTCAAGCCCCGCCTCGAAGTCAAGAGCCGCCGCGTCGGTGGCGCGACCTACCAGGTGCCCATCGAAGTCTCGCCCGAACGCCAGGTCAGCCTCGCCATGCGCTGGCTGGTCGGCTATGCCTCGGCCCGCCGTGGCGTCGGCCTGACGGACGCACTCGCCAACGAAATCCGCGACGCCGCCAACGGCCAGGGCAACGCGATTAAAAAGCGCGATGACACCCACCGCATGGCCCAGGCCAACCGTGCGTTCGCCCATTTCCGTTACTAGGCCCATTTCCCACGACCAACCCGGAGCGTTCCGCGCTCCGGGTTTTTAAGTCCCCGAACCTTTCACCGATCTTATGGCTGCTACTCTCGAAGCGACCAAATCCGCGAATCCCAATTCCCCGAACCGCGCGTTCCCCATGGAGCGCACGCGCAACATCGGCATCGCCGCGCACATCGACGCCGGCAAGACGACGCTTACCGAGCGCATCCTCTTCTACACCGGTGCGATTCATCGCATCGGCGAGGTGCACGAGGGCACGACCGTCACCGACTGGATGGAGCAGGAGCGCGAGCGCGGCATCACGATCACGAGCGCCGCGACGACCTGTTCGTGGAAGCAACTGGCGCAGGAAGGTGTGTTCAAGCTTTACGAAGGTCAGGTGATGCGCGTGAACATCATCGACACCCCCGGCCACGTGGATTTCACGGCCGAGGTGGAGCGTTCGTTGCGCGTGCTCGACGGCGCGATTGCGGTGTTCGACGCGGTGGCCGCCGTGCAGCCGCAGTCCGAGACCGTGTGGCGTCAGGCCAACAAGTACAAGGTGCCGCGCATCGGGTTCGTCAACAAGATGGACCGCATCGGCGCGAACTTCGAGAATTGCATCGAGGAGATGCGTAAGAAGCTCGGCGCGAACGCCTGGCCGATTCTCATTCCCATCGGGAAGGAAGATTACCTCAAGGGGCAGATCGACGTGCTCAATCAGAAGGCGATCCTGTACGTCGACGACAACACAATGGGTTCGACGTACAACGTCGAGGAGATCCCCGACGAGTTGAAGAGCGCCGCGAAAGCCGCGTACGACGACCTCGTCAGCGCCATCGCCGATCTCGACGACGAGGTGGGGATGCTCTTCCTCGAAGAACAGCCCATCACCAAGGAAATCCTCAAGGCGGGCATCCGTCGCCAGACGATCCTGAACAAGTTCGTGCCGGTCGCCGGTGGTTCCGCGTTCAAGAACAAGGGTGTGCAATACCTCTTGGATGCCGTCGTCGATTATCTGCCCGGCCCGCTCGACATTCCGCCGGCGGAGGGGTTGGACCCCGACAACTTGGAAAACCATATCCAGGCGAAGTCGGACGATAACGGCAACTTCTGTTCGCTCGCCTTCAAGCTCTGGAGCGATCCCTTCGTGGGTAAGCTCGTGTTCTTCCGCGTCTACAGCGGCAAGCTGACCAAAGGCGACACCGTCTACAACCCGCGCACGAACAAGCGCGAGCGCATCAGCCGCATCATCCAGATTCAGGCCGACAAGCGCGAGGACATCGACACCTGTTACTCGGGCGACATCGCGGCCATCGTCGGCATCAAGAACATCACCACCGGCGATACGCTTTGCAACGAGGACCACGGCATCCTGCTGGAGCCGCCGTCGTTCCCCGACCCGGTCATCAGCATGGCCATCGAGCCGAAGACGAAGGTCGATCAGGAAAAGATGGGCAACGCGCTCCAGCGTCTTTCCGAAGAAGACCCGACCTTCCGCGTCTTCACGAACATCGACACCGGCCAGACGATCATCGCCGGCATGGGCGAACTCCACTTGGAGATCATCCGCGACCGCATGCTGCGCGAGTTCAAGGTGGACGCGAACAGCGGCAAGCCGCAGATCGCCTACCGTGAAACGATCACCGCCACCGCCACGGGCGAGGGCAAGCTGGTCAAGCAGTCCGGTGGTCGCGGTCAGTACGGCCACGTCATCGTCAACGTCCAGCCCAACGAGCGCGGCAAGGGCCTGACCATCGAGAACAAGGTGGTCGGCGGCACGATCCCGAAGGAATACATCCCCGCCTGCAAGAAGGGTATTGAGGAAGCCGTGCTCAACGGCGTCGTCGGTGGCTACCCGGTGGTCGACGTGAACGTCGACATCATCGACGGTTCCTACCACGACGTGGACTCCAACGAAATGGCGTTCAAGATGGCTGCCATCTTCGCGGTCAAGGACGGTTTCAAGAAGGCCAAGGCGATCTTGATGGAACCCATCATGAAGGTCGAGGTCGAAACCCCCGAAGACTATCAAGGCGACATCATGGGTGACCTGAGCCGCCGCCGCGCGCAACTCAACGGCACCGAGATGAAGACCGTCAACGTGGCCGTCGCCGCCGACGTGCCCCTCGCGGAGATGTTCGGCTACGCGACGGCGATCCGTTCGCTGTCCAAGGGCCGCGCGTCCTACACGATGGAGCCGAGCCACTTCGCGCAGGTTCCCGCCAACGTTTTGGCGACCGTTCTGGATCAAAAGGAGAAGTAAGCAATCTGTCTCCGCCCTAACTCCTATCTCCTAGACCCTATCTCCTAAATTTATGGCAAACGGCCAACGCATTCGCATCCGCCTGAAAGGCTTCGACCATCGGATGCTCGACCAGTCCAGCGTGGAAATCGTGGAAACGGCCAAGCGCACGGGCGCGAAGGTCGCCGGCCCGATCCCGCTGCCGACCCAGATCGAGAAATTCACGGTCAACCGCTCCCCGCACGTGGACAAGAAGTCCATGGAGCAATTCGAGATCCGCACCCACAAGCGTCTCCTCGATATCATCGAGCCGACTGCCAAGACGGTGGACGAGCTGAAGAAATTAAATCTGCCGGCAGGGGTAGACATCACCATTAAAATCTGATAGGGGTACGCCCCCTTCATACAAACACCTTCCTCTATCATGAGCATTGGAATCATCGGTAAGAAGGTCGGCATGACCCGGGTCTACGACTCGGCCGGCAGGCTGACCCCCGTTACTGTTATCCTCGCGGGCGGCAACACCCTGCTGCAACGCAAGACCGAAAAGACCGACGGCTACGAGGCCGTGCAGGTCGGCTTCGACACGCAGAAGAAGCAGCGTCTCTCCAAGGCGGAACTCGGCCACCTCGAAAAGGCGGGCTGCGAGCCGAAAAAGAAAGTCAGCGAATTCCGCCTCGTCAACGGCGCGACGGACGGCGCGGACGTGAACCTGAGCGTGACTCAGTTCGAGGTCGGCCAGTACGTCGATGTCAGCGGACGTTCCAAGGGCAAAGGCTTCATGGGCGTCATGCGCAGGCATAATTTCCACGGCCAGGGCGCGGCGCACGGCTCCAAGACCCATCGCCGCAACGGCTCCATCGGCTGTCGTTCGACGCCGGGCCGCATCTGGAAGAATCACGGCATGGCCGGCCACATGGGGGACGAAAATTGTACGTCGCAGAACCTGTACATCATGGGCGTGCGCGAAGCCGAGGGTGTTCTGCTCGTCAGTGGTGCCGTTCCCGGTGCAAACGGGAGTTACGTTGAGGTTCGGCCGGCCGTGAAAAAGAAGCAGGAAGCCCGCTACGTGTTCGACCGCAACGCCTCGAAGGCAGACGACGGCAAGAAGCCCGTGAACCCGGCCAAGAAGAACAAGAAGTAATCGGGTTCGCCCGCAGCCACACATTTCTCATCCCATGAGTGCAACCATTTTAACGGCCGAGGCGGCGAAGGACGCCAAGATCGACATCATCGCCAACGGCAAGGGCACGCAGGCGGTCCACGACGCGGTCGTCGCCATGCGCGCCGCCCGCCGCAGCGGCACCGCGAGCGTCAAGACGAAGGCCACCGTCAGCGGCAGCGGCAAGAAGCCGTACAAACAAAAGGGCACCGGCCGCGCCCGCGCCGGTTACATGAGCAGCCCGGTGCGCGTCGGCGGCGGCGTGGTCTTCGGGCCGCACCCGCGCTCGTACGCCAAGAAGGTTTCCAAGACGGTGCGCCGCCTGGCGTTCCGCAAGGCGCTGAGCGCGAGGATCATCGCCGGCGACGTGTCGGTTGTGGAGACGTTCGCCGTCACCGAGTTGAAGACGAAGGCGTTCCTCAAGCTCATCACCGACAACGTGCAGGACGCCAAGAAAATCCTCGTCGTCGGCGACCAGTTCGACGAGACGACCTACAAGGCCGGCCGCAATGTCGCGCACGTCCAGATGACGACCGCCGACGGCGTCAACACCGAGGATTTGCTGCGTTACAACAAGATCCTCGTCACCAAGGGAGCCCTCAATCTCCTCGGCGAGCGCACCGCCGCGCCCGACCGCACGCCCGCCAAGGCGATGCCCGCGCTGTAATTAACAAGGAACACGCGCCATGAACGAACCTTTCGACATCATCCACACCGTCCGCCTGACGGAAAAAGCCACTCTGCTGAGCGAGAAGGAAAACAAGTACGTTTTCCAAGTCAGCCCGCGCGCGAACAAGATCCAGATCAAGGCCGCCCTCGAAGCCTTGCTCAAGAAGAAGATCGTCGCCGTCAACACCGCCAACTACGCCGGCAAGAACAAGCGCGCCCGCCGCGCCGATGCCGGCCGCCAGGCGCATTGGAAGAAAGCCATCGTCACCCTGGCCGAAGGCGAAAAGATCGACTTCGCTTAAACCCTCAAACCGTCCGTAGACAACGCTGATTTTCGCAGGTTTCTGAAAACAGGGAAAAGAGTCCGTCCCCCAGCGATTCGCTTTTCCCTTCCCCCTTTCTCCTAATCTGCGGGAATCCGCGTTGTCTGCGGACCGCTTCCCACTTTTCCTCGTTATGGCTCTCAAGTTTCATCGTCCGTTGACCCCGGCCAGCCGCTACAAGCAGCTTCCGAAGTTCGACGAGATCACCAAGCACACGCCCGAGAAGTCGCTGCTCGAAGTCCGCAAGCGGACCGGTGGCCGCAACAACAACGGCCGTATCACCTCGCGGCACCTCGGCGGCGGGCACAAGCAGAAGTACCGCGTCATCGATTTCAAGCGCAAGAAGCACGGCATCGCGGCGGAAGTCGTCGGCATCGAGTACGACCCGATCCGCACCGCCCGCATCGCGCTGCTCCAGTACAAGGACGGCGAGAAAAAGTACATTCTCGCCCCGGAAGGGCTGAAGGTCGGCGCGAGCATCGTCTCCGGCCCCGACGCCGCGCCGGACCTCGGCAACGCGCTGCCGCTCAAGTTGATCCCGCTCGGCACGAACATCCACAACGTCGAGTTGACCCCCGGCCGTGGCGGACAGATCGCGCGTTCGGCGGGCCAGCAGGTCGTGCTGAATAACCGCGAAGGCGACTACGCGCTCGTGAAGATGCCGTCGGGCGAAATCCGCCGCATCCACGTCGAGGCGTACGCGACCATCGGCCAGGTCGGCAACATCGATCACATGAACGTCAGCAGCGGCAAGGCCGGGCGCACGCGCCACCAGGGCCGCCGTCCGCACGTTCGCGGTATGGTGATGAACCCGGTCGATCACCCGATGGGTGGCGGCCAGGGTAAGAGCAAGGGCGGTGGCGGACGCCATCACCCGATGAGCCCGTGGGGCCAGTTGGCGAAGGGTTTCAAGACCCGCCAGAAGCACAAGCCGACCGACCGCTGGATCGTTGCGCGCCGCAACGCCGCGAAGAAGACCTCCTAATTTCCAACCGACCAACTTCCTATGGGACGATCACTGAAAAAAGGCCCGTTCGTCGCGGCCCACCTGCTCGAAAAAGTCGACAAGATGAACGCTGGCGGCGGCAACAAGAAGCCGATCAAAACCTGGGCGCGCGCGTCCATGATCATCCCGGACTTTGTCGGCCACACGTTCCTGGTCCACAACGGCAAAATCTTCAACAGCGTGTTCGTAACCGAAAACATGGTCGGCCACAAGCTGGGCGAGTTCTCGCCGACGCGCACCTTCAAGAAACACGGCGCGCACACCGCCAAAGTCACCAAGTAACCCTTTACCCAACACACCGGTTTATGCGTGGGTCCGCGTGGCGGCTCGCGGCGGCCTTCCTGGCTACGGTGGGACTAACATCCCCCGCAGCCAGCGGCCAGCAGGGACCCACCGTCCGGGTGGCCCCCGCTTCCCGAGGTCCGACCCGGCCCTCGGTGTCCGTCAGCCCCAGCGACGACCCACTCAACGACCCGGCCGCCAACCTCAAACGACAACTCAAGGAGACCGAAGACCGGCTGCACGCTTACGAAGCGGAAAACGAAGCCCTGCGCCGGCGCAACGATAAGAACAAGGAAGCGATCCACACCCTCACCGAAAGCTTGGCCGTGGCCAACGCCGAGTGCGAGGTGTTCCGTCGCCAGAGTGGAGAACAACGGTTGAAGATGGAGGCACTCGGCCTCGCTTCGGTCGGAGACAACAAGGAGGCCCTCGAACAACGCCTCCTGCAAGCCGTGCGCGACCTGGCGCTCGTCCGTGACGAAAAGGACGAACTCGCCGAACGCCTCGTGGCCCTCTCCGAATCCATCATGCTCTACCTGAAGACGGCCAGCAACAGCGACCCCAAGCTGCGCATGGAGATCGAAGGCCAACTCCGACAGGCCAACAAATCGGTGGACGAGGCGGCGACGAAAGACGCTGGCCCGGCCGGGGAAGCCCCGGCGGACCTTTCCAACGGGCGGGTGTTGAGCTTCAAGGAGGAATATTCGCTGATCGTCGTCAACCTCGGCAGCCGCCAGGGCGTGAAGGTGGGAACCCCGTTCCTCGTCACC
>CALMVM010000516.1:15065-16517 GCA_937873255.1 uncultured Verrucomicrobiota bacterium
GGTGGTGGACGTGCGGGAACGCTACAGTGGGGCGATCATCGAGGATTACGGTTCAAACGTTGAGAAGGTGAAGGTCGGCGACCAGATGCACGTCGATTTTCAACCCTGAGACAGGCAGGCAAACACAAGATTTCAAGACAGGCACAACGAAAGACAAGTTTATGGAAGTTCTATCGGTTTATCGCGGAGCGCGGATCTCGGCCTTCAAGGCGCGGGAGCTGACGCGTGAAATCCAAGGTCTCGCGGCTTCGGCGGCGTTGGACCTCATCGCGTTCAGTCCCAAGAAGGCGGCGCTGCTCGTCGGCAAGACGCTCAAGAGCGCCATCGCCAACGCGGAAAACAACAACGAGTTGCGCGTCGACACCCTCGTGGTCAAGGAAGCGACCGTGGGCGAGGGCCCGACGATGAAGCGCAGCAAGTCGCGCGCACGCGGCTCTTCCAGCATGATCCGCAAGCGCACCGCGCACATCCGCATCGTGCTCTCCGACGAGATCGAACTCCCGCAACGCAAGAGCCCGTCGAAGTCCGGCGCGAAGAAGAGATCCACCCCCGCCACCGCGAAGAAGACCGCTGCCGCCAAGCCCGCCGACAAGGCGAAGGAACTTCCGGCCACCGAAGCGCCGAAGGGCGTCGTCGATGTCGAGACCGAGACCAAGGCACAGCCCGCCACCCAGGCGGACGTGGGACCCGGCGAGACTTCCGCCCCCGCCAAGCTCAGTTCCGACGAGGACACCACCAAGGATTAACTCCTCTGTCCCCATCTCCTATCTCCTAGACCCTATCTCCTAAAAATTATGGGACAGAAAGTCAACCCAACTGGTTACCGCCTCGCATTGACCCGGGACTGGCGTTCGCGCTGGTACGCCAACCCGAAGGAGTATCCGGATTTCCTGCACAAGGACATCGAGATCCGCTCGTACGTGAAGAAGAAGCTCCAGAGCGCCGCCGTGGCGCGCATCGTCATCGAGCGCGCGTGGAACAGCCTGCGCGTGACGATCTTCACCGCCCGCCCCGGCATCGTGATCGGCCGCAAGGGCGCAGAAATTGAGAAGATGACCGAGGACATTTCCAGGATGAGCGGCGGCAAGTCCGTCAAGATCGACATCCAGGAGATCAAGACCCCGGAACTCGAAGCCCAACTCGTCGCCGAGAACATCGCGCTCCAGCTCGAACGCCGTATTTCCTTCCGCCGTGCGATGAAGAAGGCCGTGGCGACGACGATGGACTTCGGTGCCCAGGGCATCAAGCTGCGCGTGGCCGGCCGTCTCAACGGCGCGGAAATCTCCCGCGCGGAATTGACCCGCGACGGCAAGACCCCGCTGCACACGCTCCGCGCGCACATCGACTACGGCTTCCACGAGGCGAACACCCTCTACGGCAAGATCGGCGTGAAGTGTTGGATTTGTAAGACCGACCCGACCGCCAGCCACAACCAGCCCGAAGGCGCGGCGG
>CALMVM010000516.1:16527-16881 GCA_937873255.1 uncultured Verrucomicrobiota bacterium
GCGGCGGAAGCCCGCGACCGCCGTGGTCCCCGCCGTGACGGCGGCCCTCGTCGTGATGGCGGCGGCCCGCGCCGCGACGGCGGTGCGCCGACCGGTGGCGAGGCCACCCCCGCGCCCGCCGAGGCCGCTCCTCAGCCGTCCGCTGGCAGCGTGCCGGCTCCCGAACTGGCCAACGCCGTCGGGGCGTGACCCTTTGGTAAGCCTGACCCTTTTCCCATTTTAAGGAGACCGACCTATGCCATTACTGCCCAAGAGAGTAAAATTCCGCAAATCCCAGCGCGGCTCGCGCGCGGGGACGGCGACCCGCAACACCCGGATCGCGTTCGGCGAATTCGCCCTGCAAACCCTGGAGCG
>CALMVM010000517.1:0-9752 GCA_937873255.1 uncultured Verrucomicrobiota bacterium
CCGACAACAACCAGGGCGGCGGCAACCGCGAAAACCGCCAACGCCAGGGCGGTGGCGGCCCGCGCGGCGGTTCGCCCGAGACCCAGGCGCTCATGGCGACGCTGGCCGACGACAATTCCACGGTCAACGACGTGAAAGCCAAGCTCCAGGCCGTGCGCGAGCAACGCAACCAGGCCGCCGCCGAGCTGACCCAGGCGCGCGAGGAACTCCGCAAAGTCCTCAACATGCGCCAGGAAGCGGCGCTGGTGGTCTACGGCATTCTCGACTGAGGCAAACTCGGAACGCGGAACGGCGGAGAAGTTTCATCGAGGCTGGTTTTAGCCCTGCCCTGAATCTAAAATTCTGCCTTCTGCATCCCGCTTTCCGCCGTTCCGCGTTCCACGTTCCGACTTCCGCGTTTCTTCCCCTCCCGTGACCGACGCCCCCCTGCCCTCCGAACTCGCCGCGCGCATGGTCGAGAGCCGACAGCTCTCCGCCCTGGACGCCGACGCGCTCGCGCGCCTGAATGGCACCGCGCCCGAGAGCGAGGAGGAAATCCTGCGTTGGCTCGCGGGCGAGTACGGGCTGGAATACACGACGCTCGATAACGTCGAACCCGACCGCGACATCCTCGCCCGGTTCCCCGCGCGCATCCTCCTGCGCGAGGAAATGCTGCCGCTGCGCCAGATCGACGGCCACGTCGAGGTCGCGCTCAGCCGGCTTTTCGCCGCGCCGGGTCTGGACAGCCTGAAAGGTTTCACCGACCTCAAGCTGCGCCCGATCCTCGCGCCGAGCACCGCGCTCCAACGCGAGATCAAGAAACACCTCGGCGTCGGCGCGGACACACTCAACCTCCTCGAACAGGAGGAAGGTTTCCAAGTCGTCGCCGACGACCGCCAGGACGACGGCGACCTCGACAAGGCCGCCGAGGACGCGAGCATCATCCGCTTCGTCAATCAGATCCTCGGCGACGCGCTTTCCCTGCGCACGAGCGACATTCACGTCGAGCCTTTCGAGCACGAACTGCGCATCCGCTACCGCATCGACGGCCTGTTGCAGGAAGTGCCGGTGCCGGGTCAGATCAAGCGCTTCCAACCCGCGATTGTTTCGCGCATCAAGATTCTCAGCAACCTCAACATCGCCGAGAAACGCGTGCCGCAGGACGGCCGCATCAAGATCCGCGTGAAGGGTGCGGACGTGGACATCCGTGTGTCGGTCATCCCGATGCTGCACGGCGAGGCGGTCGTGATGCGTCTGTTGCGCCAGGGCGGCAGCAGCGTGCCGGGCCTCGCGGGGTTGAACATGGCCGAGCGCGAACAGAAACTTTTCGAGCGCGTCCTCGACATGCCCCACGGCATCGCGCTCGTCACGGGCCCGACCGGCTCGGGAAAAACGACGACGCTCTACAGCGCGCTCGGCCAGATCAACGACGCGGTGCGCAAGATCATCACCATCGAAGACCCGGTCGAATACCAGATCAAGGGTATCAACCAGATCCAGGTTTCCGAGAAGGCGGGTATGACGTTTGCGCGGGGGCTGCGCGCGATCCTGCGTCATGACCCGGACGTGGTCCTCGTCGGCGAAATCCGCGATCAGGAAACGGCGCAGATCGCCGTGCAGGCATCGCTGACCGGCCACATGGTTTTCAGCACGCTGCACACCAACGATGCGCCGGGTGCCCTGACGCGTCTGGTGGACATGGGCGTCGAGCCGTACCTCGTCGCTTCGTCGTTGGAAGCCGTGATGGCGCAACGCCTCGTGCGCAAGCTCTGTCCCGATTGCAAGAAGCGCGACGAGACCGTCCGCACGCGCGAGTTGCAGGCGAACATCTCCGCGTTGCGCGATCTCGAAATCTTCGCCGCCGTGGGTTGCAAGAGTTGCCGCATGACGGGTTTCGCCGGCCGGCAGGGCGTCTTTGAATTGATGGGCATGAGCCCCGGCATCCGCCAGGTATTGTTGCGCGGCGGCAGCAGCCTGGAGGTCAAGGAAGTCGCGCGCAAGGAAGGCATGCGCACGCTCATCGAAGACGGCTGGCGGCTGGTGCGCGAGGGGATCACGACGCCGTCGGAAGTTTTGCGCGTCTCCAAGGACGAAGACGCCGCGATGACGGAGAGCGGAAAATAACCCTTATTTGAACCGCAAGTGAAAATTTCTCTGTGCTTCTTGCTCCTGATGACAGCCGCGTTCGTTGAAAAGTCTGTCGCCAGCCAAGACGATCCGCACATTGACGTGGCAAACCTTCAGTTGAAAATCGGATGTTCTTACGATTTCACAGTTGCTTATGTCATCGATGGCCATGAGCAGGGGAACATCCATCCACCCGACGAGAGATCGACACTAAACCTCTCGGAATACGCCTCCGTGTATAGCACTTTCTGCGAAAGTTTTCACTTCGCTCCGCGTATTGTAGCGCACAGGGTCAGGATGCCACTCTCGCCGAGTTCTCAGTGGTTGTTCACGGTGGTCGTGCCATCCGGTTGGCAGGATCAGCTAGCTGAATACCTGCTTTTCCGACAAGCCCCTTTCAGGCTGGTGCTCGAAGGCTCCCCAAGACCAGTTTCGACCTGCGGTTATTAATCTGCCCCATGCCCATCTTTGAATACAAGGCACTCGCCACCGGGGGCGCGACGACCCAGGGAAGGGTCGAAGCAGGCGGGCGTGCCGAGGCGATGGGCATCATCGAGGACAAGGGACTGACCCCGCTGCGACTCAGCGAGGTCGGCGGCGGCGCGGTCGTGACGCGCAATGCGAAGCTGGCCGTCGCCGTACCCGCCGGCACCGGCGTGAAAAAACCGGCGTTCTCCTTCCAGTCGAAGAAAGTGCCCTTCGCGGCGCTGGAGGATTTCACGCGCTCACTCTCCAGCCTGTTGACGGCCGGCGTGCCGCTCTCGCGCGCGCTGACGATCCTCTACAAGGAAACCTCCAATCCCCCCGCCGCCGCCAAGTGGCGCGAACTCCACGACGCCGTCATCGACGGCGCGCCCCTCGCCACCGCGATGGCGAAGTCACCCGAGGTGTTCCCGCGCATCTACGTCGCCATGGTGGAAGCCGGCGAGGCGGGCGGGTTCCTCGACGTGGTGCTCGCGCAGATCGCGGAGTTCCAATCGCGCGAGAAGGAACTGCGCGCGAAGGTCACGGCGGCGATGATGTATCCCGCCGTGTTGATGACCCTCGCCACCGGCGTCGTGATTTTCCTGCTCGTATTTTTCATCCCGCGTTTCCAGACGTTGTTTGCCGGTTTTAACGCCACGCTGCCGCTCATCACACGCGTCATCGTCGGCGCGAGTGATCTGTTGCGCCACCAGGGGCTCTACGTGCTCGCCGCCATCGCCGCGCTCGCTTACTTCGGCCGCGCATGGCTGCGTAACGACCAGACGCGCCGCCAGTTGGAAACGGCCCTTCTGCGCACGCCCGTCATTGGCCCGCTGATGTCGCAGATCGCCATGGCGCGTTTTTGCCGGATGTTAGGAACCCTTCTCAACGCGGGCGTGACGCTCGTCAACGGCCTCAACGTCGCGCGCCGCTCGCTCGGCTACCAGACGCTCATCGACCTGGTGGCCGATTCCACCGAGCGCGTGAAAAAAGGCGAGACCCTCGCGGGGAGCCTCGCCGAGAACCGCGCGCTGTTCGGCGGCTCGACGCTGGAGATGATCTCCGTCGCCGAAGAAACCGGCCGCCTCGACACCGAACTCGTGCGCTTGGCGGGCGTCACGGAGGTCACGCTCGACCGGCAGTTGAAGACCGCCGTCTCGCTCGCCGAGCCGCTCATGCTTTTCGCCATCGCCGCCGTCATCGGCGTCATTTTCATCGGCATGGTGATCCCGATTTTTGCGATTCAGGACCAGATCAAATAAAAACATGAAACAACCAACCACCCTCCGCCACGCGCACGGCTTCACCCTCGTGGAAATGCTGCTCGTCCTCGTGATCCTGGCGACGCTCGCCGCCATCGTCATCCCGAAGATGGCCGGCCGCAGCCAGCAGGCCAAAGTCACCGCCGCGCAGACGCAGATCAGCTCCTTCAAGCAGGCGCTCGACTCCTACGAGGTCGATACCGGCGCTTACCCGAAGGGGGGCAACCTCGGCGAACTCGTCTCCTCCAGCGTGCAGAATTGGAAGGGCCCGTACATGGATAAAATCCCCGCCGACCCGTGGGGCAATAACTACACCTACGACTTCCCCGGCAAGCACGGCACGTACGACCTGGTCTCGCCCGGTCCCGACGGCCGCGCCGGCACGGACGACGACATCACCAGCTGGGGCGGCAAATAATCTCGCCTTGAGAAGCCGCGCGGCGTTCACGTTGGTCGAGTTGGTGCTGGTCATGGCTTTGCTCGTGACGCTGGCGGCCATCGCCGTGCCGTCGCTTTCGCGCTCGTTGCGCGGGCACAATCTCGACCAAGAAGCCGAACGCCTGCTGGCCCTCACCGCCTATGCGCGCGACGAGGCGGTGTCGCAGGGTATCCCGATGCTCGTGTGGATCGACGCCGACAACGGCCGTTGCGGCGCGGATGCGAAACCCGGCTACGGGTCGGTCACGGGCAATGCTCGCGCGAAGGAATACGATCTGAGCGGCGACGTGCATTTCGACCCGATTGGGCAAGGCATGGTGTCTTCCGTGCCCGCCCCTGCCGTCAACCAATCGTCGCCAGTCGCCGGCACGACCCACGGCGGGGTCACGGTGGCGGAGTTCGTGCCCGACGGCACGCTCGATCCCGGCAGTCTCGCCGGGGTGCGTCTGGTCAGCCGCTCGAACGACGCGCTCTCCGTCTCGCAAACCTCCGACGCCTACGGATACGAGATCGTGAGGGCAAACCCATGAAAGCGCGGAACGCGGCATTCACGCTGGTCGAGATCCTCGCCTCGCTGTTGTTTCTGGCCATCACGGTGCCGGCCATCGTCGGGGCGCTGGGCCTGGCCCGCCGCGCCGCCGAGTTCACCGAGCGCGGCTCGCTCGCGGGCAACCTCGCGCAAAACAAGCTCAATGAAATGCTCGTGGGCAACGCCTGGCAAAACGCCGCGCAGCCCGGCGGCGATTTCGACACGGATTTTTCGCTCTACCGCTGGCAGATGACCACGCAAGCCTGGACCGGCACCACCGCCAACACCGGCACCACAAGCACCAACACCACCGGCTCCGGCACGATGACCGAACTGACCGTCGAGGTGTTCTACCCCGTGCAGGGCACCGACCGCAGCGTCCGCCTGACCACGCTCGTCGGTTCCACCGCGACGACGACCACCAACAACGGCGCCACCACCACCACGACCGGCGCGTCGTCTTCCTCTATCACGCGATGAGTCGGCGACGCAACCACGAACACGCGCGCGGCGGATTCACGCTGATCGAGATCCTGCTTGCCGCAGTCGCGGCAGCGCTGGTGTTGACGGCGGTGTACGGGGTCTTCCGGCAGGCGGTGCGCATCCGCGACAGCGCCACGCAGCGCACCCGCGATTCGCGCGTGCGGTTGCGTGCGGAAAAAATCATTCGCAACGACCTGAACAACGCGCTCGTTTCCGGCGGCCTGCTCGCCAACGTCTGCGAGGGCGACGGCGCGAGCCCCGACCGCAAGTTGTCCAGCAGCAACGCCACCCACGCCGCGCCGAGCAACCTCCCCGGTTACCTGCGGTTCACGACGACCACCGGCCGCAACGACGCCGCGACCGGCCTCCTCGGCGACGTGCAGCAGGTGGAATACTACATCGCGCAGGACCCGAAGGCCGCCGACCAGAGTGCGAGCGGCGTCCTGATGCGCTCGGTCACGCGCGACCTGCTCAACACGGGCGGGCCGAGCGGTTCCTCGTCGTCGAACAACACCACCTCGAACACCTCCACCGAGACCGCCGTGCTCGCGGGCGTGCAAGGATTCCAGGTGTCGTTCTACGACGGCGCGAACTGGCAGACGAGCTGGCAGTTTTCCGACCTGGCCGAGCGCATCAGCCCGGCGGCCGCCGGCACCTCGACGGGCACGACGGCCACGACGCAGATCGTCAGCGGACAAACGAGCTTGCCGGACGCGGTGCGCGTTGATATCCAGCAAGCGCCCGCCACGCCCGGCGGCCCGCTCCCCCCGCCGTTGGAAATCCTCGTGCCCTGGACCACGCAGCCCTTCGCCGCCGCGACGCCCGCGACGGCCAGCAGTTCGTCGCAATGAATTCCATGAAACTCGCGACGAAACTGCGAATGGGACCGGATGCACGCCGCGCCTCCGTGCTCGTCGTCGTGCTCGTCGTCTGCCTCGGGCTCGTGAGCCTCGCCATCGTGCTGGGGCATTCCATGCTCATGGCCTATCGCGGCGCGGACAACGAGATCGCCGGCCGCCAGGCCGACGCCGCCACCCTCGGCGCGGTGCAGTACGCGGAAACCCTCATGGCCACCACGACCAACGCCGGCGACGTGCCCGACCCGGCGACGTATCAGAGCGCCAACGTCCCCGTCGGCGAGGGCGCGTTCTGGTTCATCGGCGCGCCCCTCGACGGCGCCACGACCGGCCTCGGCGGCGCCAACAACAGCGCCGGCCAACCCACGTTTGGCCTCGTAGACGAGGCTTCCAAGCTCAACCTCAACCGCGCCACCTTCGACATGATCCGCCTGCTGCCCAGCATGACCGACGACCTCGCGCAGGCCATCGTCACGTGGCGCACCGCCCCGGCCAACGGCACCGCTGCCGCGACGATTTCCACCGGCCCCGTCAAGCAGGGCTTCATGGAATCCGTCGATGAACTCGGCCTCGTCATCGGCGGCACGGACAACACCCTTCTCTACGGCGACGACCTGAACCTCAACCACGTCCTCGACCCCGAGGAAACCAGCACGGCGGGCAACACCGGACAGGGGCAGTTCAACGCCGGATTTCTCGAATACTGCACGGTCTACAGCCGCGAGTCGAACACGATGAGCGACGGTACGAAGCGCGCCCTCATCACTGATCCGGCCGCCGTCAGTCTCAAGATCGACTCGGTGCTCGGCGGTGGGCGCGGTACCAGCGTGGTGTTCACGGTGGAGCGAGCGCTCGAACGCGAGGGCTTCAAGCCGACCAGTGACCGACCGCCGAGACTTCCCTGGGTTACTAGCGTGCTCGAATTCTACGCCTTGAGCGGCCTGAGCGCGTCGGATTTCACCACGGTCGCGCCCTACCTTGCCAACGGCACGGGCACGTACACGAGTGGCCTCATCAACGTCAACACCGCCAGCCAGGTCGTGCTCGCCTGCGTGCCGGGCATCGGCGACGCCGGAGCCGCCGCGCTGGTCAGCACCCGCGCGCAACGCGGCACCTCCGCCGACCAGAGCGACTGGAGCTGGGTCGTCACGGTGCTCGGTGCGCGCAACTGCCGCACCGCCGGCCCGTGGCTGACGACGCGTTCCTACCAGATGAGCGCCGACGTGGCGGCCGTCGGCCGTTTCGGGCGCGGCTACCGGCGCACGCGCTTCGTCATCGACACCAGCACAGGCGCGCCGCGGGTCGTCTATCGGCGCGACCTGTCATACCTGGGTTGGGCGCTCGGCCGCGACGAGCGCGCCAATTCGCTTAACCCCTCGGGCACGACCCAAGGAGGGGTCACCCAATGAAGACGCTGCCCCCCTTCGCGGAAAAACTTCGCGCCGCCGGCATGCGGTTCGGCCGGCCTGACGTGGAGAAGTTGAAGAAACGTCTCCAACCGCGTTCTGCCCTCGCGTTGACATTGGAAGCGGACCACATCGCCGTCGGCGTCGTGCGCTTGCACCTGGACGACGACGGCCGCGACGTGATCCCCGTGCGCGCCGTGCCGGTCGGCGCGGAGGACGTGTTCCGCCACCCGGAAAAAGCCGGCGCGATCCTCGCCGCCGCGCTCGACGCCGCTGGCCTGCGCGAGAAACGCTGCGCCGTGTGCGTGCCGCCCGGCTGGGCGCTCACCGCTTCCACCGACCTGCCTCCCGTCGAGCCCGACGACCTGCGCGGCTATCTCGAACTGCGCGCCGAACGCGAATTCCCCGTCGCGCTCAACGAACTGCGCCTCGGCCATTCACCCTACGCGCTGCCCGACGGCACGCGCCGCGCCACGCTTGCCGCGCTGCCCGCCCGGCGCGTGGAAGCCGTGGAGGCGATGCTCGCCGCCGCTGGCGGACGGCGCGCGTTTTCGATCTCGCTCGCGCTGGCCGATACGCTCGCAGCGAACGGCGGCGACCCCGCGCCGACGCTGCATTTCCTCTCCGCGCCCGGGCATACGGACGTGGTCGTCACCGCCGGGGACGGCGTGGCGGCGCTGCGTTCGCTGGCCGGGCCGATGGCGGACGGCGGCCAACCCAGAGAAGAGTCATCCCCGCTTTTGCTGGATACGCCCCCGGCGGCGTTCGACCCGACGGCGTTCGCGCGCGACATCCGCATCACGCTCGGCCGGTTGCCGTCGGCGATCAGCCAGGGCGTGCATCTCGCGCGGTTCGGCGGCGTCGCGGCGTGCGCGGCGGAGTTGCGGCGGGAAATCCGCGACGGCCTGTGGCGCATGGGTATCGAGGCGCTGGAAGACGAACCCTCCGACGGGTCGCCCACGCGCGACGCGAGCAACACCACCGCCGAAAACGCCGCCGCACGTAGGTTGCAGCGGGAGTTCGTGCCGTTCGAGTTCGTGGTGTTCCAGCCGCACCGGGTGGAGGCGCTCTACAAGCAGTACAACACCCAATTCTACCGGCGGATCGCGGCGGTGGCGGCGGCGATCATCCTGTTGCCCACGCTGTTGTTTTTCATCCGCAACCAGTACGAAAGCCACCTCACCTCGCAGTGGGAGGGCATGCGCGACAACGTCGCCGATCTCGACGGGCTGCAACAAAAAATCCGCCGGCTGCGTCCGTGGTTCGACCCGGTGCCGGTGAACGTGCAAACGCTGGAGAAATTGTTCGGCCTGTTCCCCGAGGGCGGCGATGTGTGGGCGAAAAGTATCCAACTCAACGGCGGGTTGATCACCTGCACGGGTTTCGCGCGCAACCAGAAGGCGCTCCTCGATCTCACCAGCCGCTTGGCTGACAAGAAATCGGGCTTCAGCGGCGTGGCGTTGAAGAATCAGCGCGGCGAGAATCCGATCCAGTTCACCATCACCTGCCAGGGAGGCGGCCCGTCCTGACCATGGCGAGTTGGAAAGACATCCCGCGGCCCACGCTGCTGAAAATCGTCGCCGGCGCGGCGGTCGGGCTTTTCGTGCTCGACAGCTTCGTCATCGAGCCGGCGTTCCACGCCTGGAGCGAACAGGGCGAGCGCATCGCCGCGTTGCGCAAGAAGGTGGACAGCGGCAACAAACTCCTGGAGCGCGAAAAAATCATCCGCGACCGCTGGGCCGACATGCAGCGCGCGAACCTCCCCGACGACGACTCCGCCGCGATGAGCGGCGCGATCAACGCGATGGCCCGCTGGATACTCTCCAGCGGCATCGGTTTGCCCAGCCTGACCCCGCCGCAACAGCCGCGCGAGGACAACGGGTACGACGACTTCGAGTTCCGCGCGACGGTCACGGGCAACGAAACGAGCATCGGCCAGTTCCTCTACATGATGGAAACCGACCCGATCCCGGTCAACCTGGAGGAATGCGAGATCGCCACGCGCGACGCGAAGGGCGAACAACTCACGCTGACGGCGCGCTTCAGCTTCGCGCGGGTGACGGCCGACGCGGGGAATAACAGCAACGGGAGGAACGCCCGATGAACCGCCGCACGCAAATCCTCGCCGGGTTGGCCGCGCTCGGGTCGGTCGTGTGGCTGGTGTTCGCGTTCACGGGCGGCGGCGGGCCGGACGTGGTGAAACCCT
>CALMVM010000517.1:9762-10013 GCA_937873255.1 uncultured Verrucomicrobiota bacterium
CGGGGTTGAGCGTCTACCGCGCCGGCAGCGTCATCGGGAGGCAACCCGCGCTCGGGTTACGACGCGTTTCGGTTTTTCCATACGCGCAATGTCTTCGACCCCGACCGCCGGCCGTTCCGCGCGGTGTCCAACGACGCGCCCACGCCCACACCCGCGTCGACGCGCACGGACTTCGTCGCGCTGACCGGCGTGTTGGTGAAGCCAGACCGTTCGCTGGCGTTTTTCTCGGGTTCGCGCGCGGAGTATAACAA
>CALMVM010000518.1:0-3818 GCA_937873255.1 uncultured Verrucomicrobiota bacterium
GGATTTGTTCGCCAGCCTGCGGCAAGCCGATGGGGACGCTCAGAATGGGCTGCGCCTTGGGGAAATATAAATCGAAGGCGCTCGTCGTGTCCGGCGGAGCGGCGAACTGTGCGTTGACCTGCCGGGCCTCGCCGGGCTGGATGGCGGGGTCGATCTTCGAGCACAGCGACGCAGCCGTGCTATCGCGCAACACCGCGAATTTCGCCCGGCCGTTGGGATCGACCACGTACGCGGCGGAAATCTTGCCGGGTTCCCTCGCGTCCGCTGGGTCGGCGAACTCGGTCTTGATCGTCATCGGCGCGGTGCCGCGATTGGTCAGCACCATCCGCACCTGGAGGCTGTTGGAAACGGTGCGCCGCGCGTCGGTAACCTCCACGGTGAAGGGCTGGTCCGTTTTGCCCTCGGCGCGGTAGTGGGTATCGATGGTCGAGGTGGAGGCGGGAATCTGCGCATTCGAGACGGCAGGGCCGCCGACGAGCGCGAACAGGCAAAGGGGAAGGAGGCGTCGCATAGGTGGGAGGGCGTTCGGACGGAATCGGCCGCCGAGGGGCCGCCGGCTTTTTGAGCACGTTCCGTTCTCAGCGCAGGCCCACGGCGATCCCCAACAGGACGGCGGCCAACCCGAGCACGACCAACGCAAGATACAGCGGCCACGTGAACCGCAGCCAGTCCGAGAAACGCACCCGCGAGGCGCTGAGGATCGCCATCAGCGCGCCGTTCGTCGGCGTGATGAGTTCGCACAACCCCGCGCCGTATTGGTACGCGAGCACCACCACCTGCCGCGACAATCCGAGGAGGTCGGCCAGCGGCACGAGGATCGGCATCGTCAACACGGCCTGCCCGCTCACGCTCGGCACGGGGAAATGGAGGAGCGTCTGCACAACGATCATCCCGGCCGCCGACAAGCCGACGGGCAGACCGGCCAGCGGCCGGAACATCTCCATGACGAGTGTGTCCACAACGTGCCCCGCGCTCAGGACGATGTAGATCGCCCGCGCGAAGCCGATCAGCAGCGCACCGAAGGCCATCGACGAAAAACCTTCCACGAACGCCTCGGCGGTCCCGTTGAACCCGAGCCTTCCAACGAACCCGGCGACCACCCCCGCGATGAAAAACACCGCCCCGGCCGGTGCCATGTCCCAATCCTTTTGCGTCACCCCGTAGATGAACGTCACGAACGCCGCCGCTACCGCCGCGAGAATTAGAGCCACCCGCCAGCCCGGCAAAACGCGCTCGTTTTTCCGCACCGCGTCGTCCGCCTTTTCATCGGTCACGGGCACGCGATGCTTCCGCGCGTGCCGACGCACCCACCAGATCCACATCGCCAGCGCCGGCAGCAGGAACGCCATCCGGTAGCCCCAACCCGAAATCTTCGCCACGCCCGCAAGTTGCTGGGCGATCACGGCCTGGAAGGGGTTCACCGGGCTGAAGGCCGCCCCGACATGCGCCGCGCCGATGCTCATCGCCACCGCCGTCAACGGGTCGAACCCCAGCCGACGGCACAAGAACAGGAGCGCCGGCACCATGGCGAGGATTTCCTCCTGGAGATTTTCCAACGCGCCGCCGACCGCGAAGACCACGCACACCACCGGGATCACCCACTCCGCGCGTTCGCGCAGCGCGTCGGCCAGCCAGTCCACCGTGCGCCGCAGAGCCCCCGTTTTGTCCACGACCGCGAACGCCCCGCCCGCCAGGAACACGAAGAACACGATCTCCTGCGCATCGGCCAGACCCTTCGGAATCTGCACGAACGTGTCGAACGGCCCGACCGGCTGCCGTTCCACCGCGTGATAGGTGCCCGGCACGACGAGGGCCTTGTGCGTGACAGGGTCCTCGCGGCGCTCGTATTCGCCCGCCGGGACGACCCACGTCAGCATCGCCGCGAGCACGACGCCGCCGACCAGCAGGACCAGCGCGTGCGGAAAAGCGAATCGAAAACCCATCGTGCCCCTCCTGTTTTGCGGTCAATCCTTCAGCCGTCCGTACTTGCGCAGCACCTGCCGCAGTTCGTCGTGCGGGAGCGCGGGCACGCGATGGCCGTCGCGGCCGGTCATCGGTTCGGCGGCGACCAGCGCGTTGATGATTGCCTCCTCGGTGGCTTGGACCGTTGCCTCGAAAAGGGGGTTGATCCGGTCGTTGGGCAGCATCTCGATTTTCGCGGTGCCCTCCGTGCCGGCGGCATCACGGTTGGCGGTGGAGAACGCCAGGAAAATATCGCCCGAGCCGTTGCCCGACACGCTGCCGGTACGCGCCAGCCCGATGGTCGCCCGGCGCGCGAGGCGCTTCAACTGATGCGGCAAGAGCGGCGCGTCGGTCGCCACCACGATGATGATCGAGCCCGTCTCCTCGCTCCAAACGGCGGGCACGTTGATCTCGCGGCCCACCGGCACGCCGGCGACGGTGAGTTGCTTGCGCAAACCGCAATTCGCCTGCACGAGTACGCCGACGGTGTAGCCGCCGGCTTTCGCGTCGAGCCGGCGGGAGGCCGTGCCGGTGCCGCCTTTGAACTCGTAGCAGATCATCCCCGTGCCGCCGCCGACCGCGCCCTCCGCGACCGGCCCCGGCGCGGCGCTGTCGATGGCGTGGAAAACGTGCTCATCCTTGACGTGGAAGCCGTTCACGTCGTTGAGGTAGCCGTCGTACGTTTCCGCGACGACGGGCAGGCTCCACCAGTACCCCGTGGCGTCGGCCGCGCCGTGGGCAACGCGCCATTTGATGACGGCGTCGCGCACCGTGCCGACGCTGTGGGTGTTGGTCAGCATCACCGGGCCTTCCAGGAAACCGCCTTCCTCGATCCATTCCATGCCGGTCATCTCACCGTTGCCGTTCAGGCTGAAGCCGGCCGCGAACACCGGCTTGTCCAGCGTGTCGTAGTGCCCGCGCGGCAGGATGGCCGTGACCCCCGTGCGGACCGGGCCGGTACCGACCTTCAACGGGCCCTCGCCGGAAATCAGCGTCGTATAACCAACCTCCACCGCGCCCACGTCCGTGATGGCGTTCAACGGGCCGGGCGTGCCGTCGAAGGGAACACCGAGCAGCCGCGCGCGGGGCTTATCACCGGCGTGCGCGGATGTGCCCGCAAAAATCCACAGAACAGCAAGCAGCCACGTCAAATCTAGGCTGCGACGCGGCCTACCCGGAGCGATTCCCCCACCCACGATATCAGTTGCCAATGCGGTAGCGGGGTTCGTACTTCAAGCTGGATTCAGCGCCGTTCTCGCGTGGCGCGGGGAGCACACCGGCCGTCGAGGGGCCGGCGGGCAGCGGGATGTTCGCCGAGGTGTCTGGCGGCGGCTCCAGCGGCAGGGAAATATTCACGCAAAGTCCCGTGCTACCCGGGTCGAGCGAGAACCGCCCGCCGTGGTCGAGCACGACGCGTTGCGCGATGGGCAATCCGAGGCCGAGTCCCTGCGCCTTCGTTGTCGGTGATCGCCAGCCGGAAACCGACCGTTTCGCCGCCGGCTTTCTGCGCGGCGATGCGGACCTTGATCTGCGCGCGGGTTTTTCGATTCGACGCTGCCTCGATGCTGTTCGTGAACAAATGCTGGAACGCCTGCGAGAGCGCCTTCGCATCGCCGCGCAGCCGTGGCAGGTCGCCGTCGGCGTTGAATTTGATCTGCGCATCGACCGCCCCGGTGCCCGTGCGCGCGGCGTCGGCCGCCTCCTGCAACAACGTCGGCAGGTCGGCGCTGTCGATCACCCCGACGGTCGGGTGCGCGAAGCCCTCGATATGGGCCACGATGCTGTCCAACCGCCCGACCTCACGCGTGACCATCTCCTTGAACTCCCGCCGGAACTTCTCGTACGTGTAACGTTGC
>CALMVM010000518.1:3828-4471 GCA_937873255.1 uncultured Verrucomicrobiota bacterium
CAATTGGGTGAACGTCTTGATGGCCACCAGCGGGTTGCGAATCTCGTGGCTGATGCCCGCTGCCAGTTCGCGCCAGAACCGGGTTTTTTCCAACTGCTCCTGCTGCGCGTCCGCCGCGAGCTGGTCGGTCAGATCGTCCACGAGGGCAACCGCGCCGAGACATCGGCCGCCGCCGGTCAACTGCCGCGTGCGCACCGCCAGCGTGCGCGCGTCCGACCCGCGGTTCTCCAGAAAGTGCGGCTCCCGCGTCGGCTCGCCCGCCAGCGCGTCGCGGATGAGCCCCGCGATGCGGCTGCCGAGTTGCTCGACCGGCACGCGCGGCACAGGGCGGCTCGAGGGCCCGGCGCTCGCCCGCACGAGGTCGCGCGCCAGCAGAGGAAAAACCCGTTCCGCCGTCGCGTTGCACCAAGTGATGCAGCCATCCGCGTCCGTCGTGATGACCGCCGTCGGCATCAACTGGAGCAGGTTTTCGCCGAGCGTCTTTTGCGAGAGGATTTCCTGGTGCTTGATGGCGTTTTCGAGCGCGGTGACGATGTGCTCGCTCAGGAAGCTCAGTTGCGGATGGTCCTGATGATCGAAGGGCAGCCCGTCGGTCTGGCCAGTGAAAACCCAGCCCAGCACCCGCCCGCGCAGATTGAGAGGA
>CALMVM010000519.1:0-344 GCA_937873255.1 uncultured Verrucomicrobiota bacterium
GGATATAAGGATTGGTCTCGAACTCGAACGCGGGCATCTCCTTGCCGTCCTGCGAGGGCAGGGGCTTGGTCATGTCCTCGGGCGGTTTTTCCGATTGAGCCTGGGTATTGTCGGAACTGATGAATTTCGGGTCCGGCGGTGGCGTGTCGGATTTGCGGTCGTCGGGCGTGCGGATGTATTCGGGCTGCGGCGGGATGACCTCCGTCTTGTGCAGGCCCGCCGGCGTCGGCGTCGGCTCGGCGGATTGGAGGGTCAACTGGATCGGCGCGGGGACCGTCCCTTTTCTCAACGGCGGGCGCGGCCACTTCGGCAACGCCCAGGCGAGCAGGATGATGAGCGCGTTC
>CALMVM010000519.1:354-1405 GCA_937873255.1 uncultured Verrucomicrobiota bacterium
GTTCAGCAACAGGAACGCGACGAGCACGGCGAGAGCGATCTCCCACCAGGTAAAGGGCCGGCGTTTCTTGCGCGGGGCGGTGGTGGCGGTAGACCCGGAAGACGGGCGCTGCACGAGCGTGGGCATACTTGCTTCAATGGGGCCGGGATACCGCCAATCCATCCTATAGCGCATGCGCGCGGGGTGCGCGAGCGGCAGAAGCGCGTTTGTGCGGGCTGGCGCGAACACAGACAAGCCTCGCCCGCGTCCCGTTCAAGGGAGCATCCTCCTCCTCCCTTCCCCGCCCATGCTCGCCGACACCCTGAGTTCCAGTCCGTTCGCCGTGCTGACGTTCATCGCCGCGCCGGCCATCCTCACCAACGCCTCCTCGGTGCTGACGCTCTCCACCGGCAACCGCTTCGCCCGCGCCATCGACCGCGCCCGCGCCTTGGCGAGCGCCATCGCGGCGCACCGCGGGGACGCGCCAGCCGCGTCCAGCCACCCGTGGTTGTCGGAGGATGTTCGCGTGCTCCTGCGCCAACTCGACATGGCCGAGCGGCGCGTGCTCGTGCTGGTGCGCGCGCTGACGGCGTTTTACTTCGCGGTGGGTTCCTTCGCGATGGGAGCGTTGACCTCGCTGGCCGGGGCGAGCCTGAGCGTGCTCGGCTACAGCGACACCACCCAGGTCGTGCTCGCCGTTGCCGTGACGGCCGGGGTGTGCGGCGTCGGCGGGCTGGTCTCCGGGGCGACGCTGCTGGTGTGGGAATCCCGCCTGACCCTCGGCATCCTGCGCGAGGAGGCGACGGCGATTTCCCGATTTGCCCGCGACCGCGCGAAGACCTGGGAATCGTCGGAACCGACTGATTCCGTTGAATAAAGAGATTGCCCGGCCGGTCGGATGGATTCAACATCCTCACCTGACATGAAAACTCTCTCCCTCTCCCTGTTTGCCGGGCTGGGCCTCGCGGCTTTTGCCTCCCTGGTTTCCTCCGCGCGGGCGGGCAGCGCCGTGGCGGGCGACGGGCACGGCGGCTTCGGCTTCGCCTACGGACCGCAGTCCGAGCGCGAGCTG
>CALMVM010000519.1:1415-4588 GCA_937873255.1 uncultured Verrucomicrobiota bacterium
CCCGTACGACGTGGAGATCATCGTCGCCACCGAATCGACGGGCGCGGGGGTGATCGTGCGCTACCGGTCGGAAGGCCGCGAGCACATCTACGCCTACGTCGGCGCGGATAGCCTGGAAGAGGCTCATCGTTATGCCGTGGAAGGCGCGCGCGACAAGGGCGCGGAAGGCAAACCGGAGGTCGTCGCCCGCTGGAACGACCGTTGAGCCCCGGACGGGGGAAATGGGCGCGGCGCGGCGCGGCCCGATTTTTCCGTTGCCAACGCGGCGGGGGGCTGACACAATCCGCGCTCTTATGCCCAAGCAATGGTGGTCGTCGCGTTCGATGTTCGCAACCCAGACGGCGTGTCTGCTGGCGTTGATCGCCTGGAGCGTCCACCACGTGCCGGGCGACACCGGCGGCGCAAAGCCGTCCGCGCCCGCTGCCGCCGCCGGGCGGGAAGGGGCGGACGACGCCGTCATCGACAACAGCGAGGACACGGCCGAGAACACCAGCGCCGGGACGATTGACGCGCGTTACTCGGTCCCGCCGACAGTGCGTTTCCGCACGGAGAACCCACCCGCCGGTTCGTTGAATTTGCGTCCGGTGGAGGGTTCCTCGCCGCGTCGTGCCGACCCGTGGCAGCCCGTCCATCCGCAAAATCCGCCCCAACGCCTGCCGGGCGGGACGCGCTCGCCCTTCGAGGTCAGCGGCAAGGGCGCGACGGTGTACAACGCACCCCCGCCGGACGCGGAGTGAGCGGGGTTCGCCGTAAAATTCTTGCGGCACGGGGCCGGCGGGCGGAAGGTGCCGCGCACCCATGATCGAAGCCGACGCCCTCACCAAGCTGTACGAAAAATTCGTCGCGGTAGACGGCCTGTCGCTGACCGTCCGGCCCGGCGAGGTGCTCGGGCTGGTCGGCCAGAACGGCGCGGGCAAGACCACGACCTTGCGCTGTCTGGCGGGTATCATCCCGCCGACGAGCGGCGCGATCCGGCTCGGAGGACACGATCTCGATAAGGACCCCATCGCCGCCAAGCGCGAACTGGCGTTCTTCTCCGACGAGCCGCGCCTGTTCGATTACCTGACCGTCGAGCAGCACCTTGCGTTCGTCGCACGGGTGTATCAGGTGGCGGACTGGCAGGAACGCGCCGCGCCGCTGTTGGAGGAATTGGAGATGGCCGACAAGACCGGCGTCCTACCCGCCGAACTCTCCCGCGGCATGAAGCAGAAGCTCGCCATCGCCTGCGGGCTGATCCATTCGCCAAAGGTGATTCTCTTCGACGAGCCGCTCACGGGCCTCGATCCCATCGGCATCCGGCGCATGAAGGCGACGATCCTGCGCCGGGCGCGCGAGGGAGCGGCGATCATCATCAGCAGCCACCTCTTGCCGTTGTTGCAGGAAGTTTGTTCGCACGTCCTGATCCTGCACGGTGGGCGCAAGGTCGCCAACGGCACGCTGGCGGAGATCGTGCAGCAATTCCACGACCCCCAGGCGGCCGGCGCGCCGCCGGATCTGGAGGAAATTTTCTTCCGCGCGACGACGGGGCAGGGGAATGCTCCTATCGCTGCGGAGCCGGTGCGATGATTCCCGATGATGGTGGATGGCGCTCTCCGAGCGGCATTGGTTTGATTCCACGCCGCAGGCGTCTTGAACATTTGGCGGCTGCGCCGCGAGCGAAAACGAATGCCGCTCGGAGAGCGCCATCCACCTTCCAGACAGTGTGACCCCCGCTATGTTCTCCGCCCTGCTCTATCTCCAGTTCCAGACGGTGAAAAACCGCCTGGTGGAACGCCTGCGACGATTGCGGCGTCCACGCTACTTTTTCGGCGCGCTGGCGGGCGGGTTGTACCTGCTGATGGTCTTCGCGCGTCCGTTGTTCATCGGTCGGCAGGCGGGGCGTCACGTCGAATTGACGCCGATGTTGCCCGAGGTGCCGGGCAGCGTGTGGGAATTCCTGACGGCGCTCGCGCTCGCGCTGCTGGCGGCCCTCGCGTGGTTGTTGCCGCAGGGGCGGGCGGCGCTCGTCTTCACGGAGGCGGAAATCGCGTTCCTGTTCCCCGCGCCGATCCGGCGTCGGACGTTGATCCAATACAAACTCGTCCGCTCGCAACTGGCGCTGCTTTTCACAGGGTCGTTCTTTCTCATATTCATGCGCTGGTCGGGCGGATGGGGAGGGGCGTTCATGCGCGTGGCGGGCGCGTGGCTGCTGCTTTCCACGATCAGCTTGCACCTGCTCGGGGCGTCGTTCGCGCGCACGCTGCTGCTGGATCGCGGCGTGTCCAACTGGCGGCGGCGCGGGCTCATCCTGGCGGGATTGGTCGCCCTCGGGGTCGGCGCGATGTGGTGGGCGCGCGGACAGGTGCCGGCGCTGCAAACGTCCGACACCGAGAGCCTGGGGGCGTTCGCGCGCTACGTGCAAACGGTCGCCGAAACCCCGCCGGCGCACTGGCTGTTGCTGCCGTTCCGCGTGGTGGTGCGCCCGGTGCTGGCGTCGGGGGATGCCGGGGCGTTTTTGACCGTGCTGTGGCCGGCGCTGGCGCTGCTGGCGGGGCATTACCTGTGGGTGATGTACGCGGACGTGGCGTTCGAGGAGGCGAGCATCTCCGCGTCCCAACGCCACGCCGTGCGGGTGGCGGCGATGCGCTCGGGCAACTGGCAAAACGCCCGCCCGGCCCGCAAACGCCGCGCGCCCTTCCGACTCGCTCCGACCGGCCCGCCCGCCGTGGCGATCCTGTGGAAAAACCTGCTTGGTGCGGGACAGTTCTTCAACGCGCGCCTGATGATCGCCGTCCTCGCTTGGGCGGCGATTGCGGGAACGGGCTTCGGCTCGGCCGGCGGCGCGAAAACGGCGTGGCCGACGGTGGTCGGGACCATGTGCATTTTCCTGCTCGTCATGGCACTCCTGATGGGGCCGCAACTGGTCCGGCAGGACTTCCGGCGCGACCTCGCCGTGGCCGATCTGCTCAAAATCTACCCGATGCGCGGCTGGCAGGTGGCGTTGGGCGAACTGCTCGCCCCGGCGGTGATCCTGACCGTCGTGCAATGGGGTCTCATCGTGCTCGCCGCCACGCTCCTGCAAGGCCGCGCCCCCACGCGCGACTTCTCCGGGCCGACGCTGCCGTACGGCGTCGCGGCGGCGATTCTCTGCCCGGCGTTCAACTTCGTTTCGCTGCTCATTCCCAACGCCGCCG
>CALMVM010000519.1:4598-6495 GCA_937873255.1 uncultured Verrucomicrobiota bacterium
CCGCCGCGCTGTTGCTGCCGGCGTGGTTCGCCAGTCCCAACACCCCCGGCGCGCCGGCCAACAGCCGGGGCATCGAGGTCATCGGCCAGCGGATTCTTTTCATGCTGGCGCAACTGGTCGCCCTCGCGGGGGCACTGCTGCCGGCGGCGGGGATTTTTTCCCTGGTCTACTTCTTCGTGGCCTTGCCGCACCTGCCGGAGTCGGCGGCGCTGCCGTTGGCGGCGGGCGCGGCGGCACTGGTGTTCGTGACCGAGACGGTCGTCGGACTGCTGGTGCTCGGGCGGCTGTTCGAGAAGTATGATCTGAGTGCGGAACGGGGGAATTGACGAATGACGAATGACGCAGGCCGGAAAAAGAATCACGCGTCACTGGAGTGGTGGCTGCATTCTGTTTCCTGAGTGAGTGGGGGCTACATTTTGTTTCCTGAGTTTTCGTCTCCGCCCTCTGTCTTCCGGACATTCGTCATTCGTCATTCGTCATTCTCCCATGAGCTACCAACCCATCGAAAATTACGGCGTCATCGGCAACCTCCAGACCGTCGCCCTAGTCAGCACGCATGGGTCCATCGATTTCCTGTCGTTCCCGTACTTCGATTCGCCGACGGTTTTCGCAGCGCTCCTCGACGACAAAAAAGGCGGGCACTTCTCCATCCAGCCGGTCGCCGACGGCATCCGCTACAAGCAGGCTTACCTGACAGACACCAACATCCTGCGCACGCGTTTTTTCAGCGAGGCGGGCGTCGCGGAGATCAGCGACTTCATGCCGCTGTCGGTCTGCCCGTCCGACGTGGGCGACGGCCGCGACAATCCCACCCGGCTCATCCGCCGCGTCAAGGTCGTGCGCGGGGAACTCCGCTGCCGGCTGGTCTGCGCGCCGCGCTTCGACTACGCGCGCTCCGCCCACAAGACCGACCAATCCTCGGATAGGGAAGTCGTTTTCATCGAGGAGGGCGACGGCAAGCTGGTGCTGCGACTGCGCTCGTTCGACGTGCCGCTGCGCCGGCGCAAGGGCGACGCGTGCGCGGAATTCGTCCTGCGCGCGGGCGAGAAGGCCACCTTCGTGCTCGAAGAAGTGCGCGAGCGCGAGGAGTCGCCCGTCACCAACCACGAGCAGGCCGTCGGCGTCTTCAAGGAGACGATGAACTACTGGCAGGACTGGACCGCGCGCAGCACCTATAAAGGCCGCTGGCGCGAGATCGTCAACCGCTCCGCGCTCGTACTCAAGTTGATGACCAGCCAGAAGTACGGTTCCATCGTGGCCTCACCCACCTGCGGGTTGCCCGAGGCGGTCGGGCACGGGCGTAACTGGGACTACCGCTACACCTGGATTCGTGACGCGTCGTTCACCGTCTACGCCCTCAACCGCCTCGGCTACAACGACGAGGCGGGCGCGTTCATGCGCTGGATCGAGCAGCGTTTCCACGAGATGGACCCGCACAAGGGTCTGCAACTGATGTACGGCATCGACGGCCGTTCCAAGCTGCCCGAGATCGAGCTGAAGCATCTCGACGGCTATCGCGGCAGCCGCCCCGTGCGCATCGGCAACGCCGCTTCCGAACAGCTCCAGCTCGACATCTACGGCGAGTTGATGGACTCCGTCTACCTTTACGACAAATATGGCAAGCCCATCGATTACAAAGGCTGGCAGGACATCACCAGGCTCATCAACTACGTCTGCAAAAACCATCACCGCAAGGACGCCGGCATCTGGGAGGTGCGCGGCGGCAACCAGGAATTTCTCTACACGAAGCTAATGTGCTGGGTCGCCGTGGACCGCGCGCTGCGGCTGGCGGGCAAGCGCTCGTTTCCGACGCCACCCGCGTTGTGGTTCAAGACACGCGACACGCTTTATAAGCAAATCCACACGCGGTTCTGGAACGAGAAAAAAGGCGCGTTCA
>CALMVM010000519.1:6505-7222 GCA_937873255.1 uncultured Verrucomicrobiota bacterium
AATCGGCAAGCCGGACGTGGATGCCTCGTCGTTGTTGATGCCGATGGTGCGTTTCGTCAGCGCGACCGACCGCCGCTGGCTGTCGTCGCTGCGCGTCATCGAACGCGACCTCGTGGAGGACTCGCTCGTGTACCGCTACAAGGACGACGACGGACTCGGCGGCTCGGAGGGGGCGTTCACGATGTGTTCGTTCTGGTACGTCGAGACGCTGGCGCGCAGCGGCGACCTGCAAAAGGCGCGTTATCTGTTCGAGAAAATGCTCGGTTATGCGAACCACGTCGGGCTGTACTCGGAGGAACTCGGGCCGAGCGGCGAGCACCTGGGAAACTTCCCGCAGGCATTCACGCATCTGGCGCTCATCAGCGCGGCGTACAATCTCAACCGCCTGCTGGACGATCCGCACGCGCTGGTGTGACACCACTTCTGGCATGATGGCGCTGGATGATCCGTGCTTCACGGCCACCACGCCTGTGGGTCGGCGCAGTTTGCCTGTCGAGCCTGTGGAGCGCGCCGGGAGCTTGCCCCCAAACGCCAACCCGCCAGTGCACAGCGCCAACAGAGGTTCTGCGCGCGGCGGAGGTCGAACGCCTGAGCCTGCGGGCGGCCGAGCGCGTCTTCGGCGTGGCCCGGCAGACGATTGCCGAGTGGCTCGGGAAAAAAGCGGCCAGTCTCCCGCCGCTGAGCACGACGCGTTTGGCCGCCGGGGCGGGCGACGGG
>CALMVM010000520.1:0-482 GCA_937873255.1 uncultured Verrucomicrobiota bacterium
GTACCGGGGGATGGGGGGACTGTTCGTGGCGGCTCCCATGGAGCGCATCCTGGCGCTCTACGAACCGGGGCCGGGGATGTTGAGATACCTGGCGTCGCTGGGATTGCTGTCTTGCAGTCTGCTGACCATTAGCAGTTTGGGGTTCGCGCTCTCTTGCTTGAACATGAAGCCGGCGGCCGCAACCGTGGTGACGCTCACGGTGATATTTCTCGATTTTATCTTTCAGAAGATTCCCCAGTTCGAGGATCTCGTTCCGTATTTTATCTCGACTCACATGGGGACTTGGGTGCGTATTTTCATCCATCATGTTCCCTGGCGAGACATGGCCATGGATTATGCGTATCTGGGCGCGCTGGATGCCACCTTTGTGATCATTGGAGTTTTAGCGTTCGGTCAGCGGGACTTCAAGGATTGAACGGCCCTGGCAGATATCCCGCCTTTGACGGTTCTCGGCGCGGACGGGACGGGCGTCGTCGCCGGCA
>CALMVM010000520.1:492-11206 GCA_937873255.1 uncultured Verrucomicrobiota bacterium
GTTCGACAGCGCGGGCAGCGCCCTCCGGCCTCCCAACGATGGGCGAAAAGCCACGACGGCGGGTACGTCCAGTCGTCACTGATGATGCGCACGGCGGTGCGGCTGACCCAGCGAACGGTTTGCCAGAGCCGTCGGACCTGATCCGCGACGAGCGCGCCGGCGGGATTGGAAGGATGGAGGCGTGCGCGCCAAAGGATTTCGTCGGCCATCCAATTCCCGACGCCCGGGAAATGCTCTTGCATGAGGAGCACGGCCTTGAGTGGAGTGCGGCGGCGGCGCTCGAGGAAACGCGTGAGGCCCTTCAAAGTGAATTCGTTAGAAAGAACGCTGGGTGCGAGCGATGACCACCAGGCGGGGGGCTCGCTGCCATGGTGGACGCGGACACGGCCAAAGTGACGTTTGTCTTCGAAAACGAGGGCGTGTTCGGCCTGGAGCAGGACGAAGTGGTCATGTTTGCGGGGAACGTAGTTGGACCGGGCCTCGCGGCGGAGCTCGCCGCTCATCCCGAGGTGTACGCCCAGCCACCAATCGCCCGAGAAGTGAAAAAGCATCTGTTTGCCGCGAGCGTGAGATGCAAGCAGCACTTGTCCGGGAATTTGTGACTGGAGAGCGGCGGTGTCGGTGTCACGGAACACGCGGAGTTCAGGGCGAGCGAGGAGGACGCTGAGGACCGGTTGGTCGAGGCCCGGATTCCATTGACGGCGGCTGTGTTCGACTTCGGCAAGTTCAGGCATGGATCGTTGTAAACAGGGTGAGTGGTGGAAAAATAAACGATTTCGTTGCGCGCACCACCGGAGAAGATTATTTTGCAGCCCGCGAGGGACCAAAAAATCAATGCCAGGGTAGCTCAGCGGTAGAGCAGGGGACTCATAAGCCCTTGGTCGGGAGTTCGATTCTCCCCTCTGGCAAATATCTCATTCGCAGCTATTTATGGCTAGTGTAGAGTCGAATTGAGAATAAGAGTGAGAATAATTCCAGCGTTGTCCATCAAGGTGCAACGCTGTTTAAATGGGTGGAGTGGTCTCGCTCAGTCGTGTCATATTAGTGGCCTCCGAGATGATCTACCTCGACCACAATGCCACCACGCCTCTTGATCCCGAGGTTTTCGAGGCAATGCGCCCATATTTCCTCGAACGCTGGGGCAATCCATCAAGTGCTTACAGTTTTGGCGCGGAAAATAAAAGCGCGCTCGAAGCAGCCCGTGCTGCTGTAGCCACGCTTATAGGGGCTCCGAGCCCACGTGACATCCTGTTCACCTCCGGGGCTACAGAAGCCAATAACGCAGCACTGCGGGCTGCCCTGCGAGCGAGTCCTGACAGGCGACACATCATCACCAGTGCCGTTGAACATTCCGCAGTCCTTGCACCTTGCAAAGACTTAGAACGTCCCGATGGCTATCACGTTACTTACCTGCCGGTAAACGGAGAAGGAGCGCTTTCACTGCCAGATTTGGAGAGCGCTCTCACCAAACATGGAGGAAACACCGCTGTGGTGTCGTTGATGTGGGCTAACAATGAAACCGGCGTGATCTTTCCGATCTCGCAAATCGCTGCTCTTTGTCGCGCGAGGGGGGTCCCTTATCACTGCGATGCTGTGCAGGCTGTTGGTAAGTTGCCTTCGGTGGATGTGCGCCAGATCCCGGTGGATTATCTATCGCTGTCTGCGCACAAGTTTCACGGGCCAAAAGGAGTAGGCGCGCTTTATGTGCGGCGGGGAGCGCCTTGGACTCCACTGCTTCATGGTGGACACCAAGAGCGGGGGCGCCGTGGCGGAACGGAGAACGTTCCTCTCATTGTAGGCTTGGGCAGAGCGGCCGAACTCGCGCACAGTCGCTTACCTAACTATGATCGGCTTGTCCGGCCTCTACGCGATGCGCTCGAGAGGGACATTTTGTCAACTGTCCCTGGAACAAGACGCAATGGGCATCTGACGGAACGGTTGCCGAACACGACAAATCTTTCTTTCCCTGGTATTGAATCAGAAGCGTTGCTGCTATTGCTAGAGCAGGAGGGTATCTGTGCTTCTAGCGGATCCGCGTGCTTGGCTGATTCAGACGAACCGTCTCACGTTATCACTGCGATGAGCGGGTCTGTAAACAATTCGAGTTTGCGCATGTCTTTATCCTCCACTCAAGAGGAATTTGACGTCGGGTCAGTCGTTGCGACAATCAACAAAGCGGTCACTGCTCTAAAAGAGATAAGTCCCCCTTGGGAGCAAATCACCGCGCAACAATCTTAACCTTTCGTGGGTATTCATTTCCGGTCACATGTAGATATTTGGCCGCCACATTATAGCCGTTTGGCGCAGGAGTCTCTCCGATCTGTTTCAAAAAGACGTTTAGAGCAAGAATCCCATATTTATGAAGAATTGTATTGTTTTCTGATCGCCACAAAAGTCCCTCCCATAACGGAGCAGTAATATCTAAAGAGACTTTGCTTAAAGCAGAAACAGCTTCATCAACTGTTCGACCGCGGTCCTGTAAGACTCGCGTCGCTCTAGCGAAAGCATCAAGTCCAACCGACCGGAAAAGAAGATGTCCGCCCTCCTTGTGCCGGTAGTTGGCAGCTAAGTGTCTTTCGGGCGAAGAGGCAAGTACTTTGCGAATCGGATCGACATGTTTTTTCAAAGCGGTCCAAAAATCGGCAGAGCATTGATAAATTTGTTTTATGACATCGGGATTAGCGGGTCCAGTTTCAACCTTTTTTCGCTCGCGGCGAATCTCTATGGGTGAAAGGAACCGCGCCAGTCTATAGAGGCCTACAACTGTAGTTACGCAAGTAACTTCGTGGTTCGGTATTGAAGCGCTCGGCAATAGCGGAACGAACTTCATATTAAAACTTTTGTAGTTATCGATGAGCTGTCGAGTAGCGATCGCGAACATATCATCTTCGCTCAAAGCTATTTTTTCGCTTTCAGCAACCGGGACTGCATATTTATTCAAGGTGGAGAATAAGCGGCGCGTACGTTCGCGACCCACGTCATCCGCATGATGCGCTACAAAAATAACTGTTTGCTCGTCCTGCGCTAGCTGGTTGTTTCCAATAATCGCAGCACGAATTCCTTCCACACGGTGTTGACCATCCACGGCGAATACAGTCTCGTCACCACTAAATTGTATAAAGCCAAACGATCGCTCAAGACGTTCATTCAAATCAACTTCTTGTACTGATGTCCCCTTACTAACGGTGATCGGAATCCAATCCGGTTCGCCGCCGTACATACCCAAAACGATTGCATTGAAAAAACGTTGCGGTTGAGAATTTAAGTATTTAGCAATTTGCGCGGTACGTTCAGAACGCAGCTCGCGCTGGATCCACATTTTTAGACTTTCGTCCTCGTCAATCTTCGGTACGGGTTTGACATACTCATCCACCTCGCCGAAAGTCATAGTTGCAGTATAATACCATCGATCACCCATGTGGGATCGAATGGCAGGAAATGCTTTGGCAGTCAATTTGCTCATATATTTAAATATCAAAAAGATCTTTGATTTGTTCAGCTACTTCTATTCTGCCTTCGTAGTCGTGATTGCAAGGGGGTAAGAACGCGTCAATGAGAGCAAGTTCAATTTCGTTAATTTTTGTGCGATCTTCAATTGGTGCATAGTACACCCAAAGATACCCATTCCAAAGTCGCAGCATCTTGGTAATGTGGTGCCGTCTTCCTTTGCCTTGTTGGTAATAGAAATATTGCCTTAAACGTTTGCGTAGACTCTGGCGCGGGGATTCGGTTTTGCCGATGTATAACATGCAACTGCAAGCAGGGTGACTGGCAATCTTAGGTTTAACCACGAAGCTATAAACTCCGCTTTTTGTATTTGGGACAGCATCCAAATTATCACGATGAAACCTTATTGGCGTATCCCATTGCAATTCTTGTGGAAGCTGTAACTCGCGCCAGTGCTCAACTGAAAGCATCATGCGTTTCACATGATAGTCGTGAATCGTAAATTTTTTTGGAAGTAGGGGGTCATCCATAAATCGATTTCGCGGAAGAAGATTATACCAAGTTTAATCGTTTATTTTGCCCGTGACTTAATGGTCCGTTGATTGCTTTTCGACCTGACACTGTAGTCATTGAGAATTTACCAACATTTCACCACCTCTGCATCTCTCTGTGGCAATTTGCAAAAGGCTAATCCTTGTGTCAATCGGCTATCAGAGAACTCGCTTGGCATCAATCTGCGCCCATAAACGCCTTTCAGAGCTGTTAAACCTCGGTCGGTTTGATTGCAGGCAAATGCAATCACAGTGCCGATTTGCGAGAGGAAGTCGTACTCAGCTCCCTCAAAGTCACCAGGATTTTGCGAGAGTAGCATCAAGCAGCAACCTCTCGAACGGGACTGAGTAATTAAACGCACGAGCGAGTCACTGCGTGATTTGCGCAGAATACGGTTGGCTTCGTCGATGATGAGCATGTGTCTCAGTTCACGATGCCCATTCACAAGCGGCGCATCCTCTTGCCCAAGCAAGTAATCGGCGGCAGCGTCTAATAACAAGCCTACAATTAGATTCTTGTAACTGTCGGGAATGTCAGCCTTGAGTGATAATACCCAAGAGCGCGAGAAAAACTCTGCTGGTGCGAGGGTTGGCTCGAAAGCGTCGAAGCGATTTAGTTCACCAAGTAGGCTCGATACGCTATCGGCGCGAGAGTTCGCATCCTCAAGTGCCGATTCATAGGTGGCGTGGACACTCTCTAGTCCTCTGCCGCCAGTGCTGCGTGCAACCTGCTCGATGCATGATAGCAATCGGTCACGTTGCACTGGGCCAGCAGCAGGAGCAGAGGCACAGATGGAGTCGCGCAGACGCATGCACGCAGATTGCAGCCCGATGTCCCCGCGATCTGGACGCGGTAGGAAGTCGAGTGGAATTGGATCAAGTCCTACGACAAGTGTGGTCACATTTTCTGCGTTTTGATCAAAAGTCCCGTGATACTGACCGCCAGGAGCAAAATCTGGTTTGGGGTCTACATAAATGAACGGTACCTGTGTAGCGTGCAGAATCTGGCGAATAATATGCACACCGATGCGGGTTTTACCTTGACCCGTTTTGCCCATCAGAACCAGATGTGGGGAACCACCTGCGTTCAACACGAAACTGATTGGCTCGCCACTCGGATGAGCTTGGCTGACAGGGCCAATTTGTAGACGGATCGGGCCCACAGTTTCAAAATCGTCTTCGGTTCCGCTACGACCGCCACGCGAACGGGTAGCAACGCCATCCGGCAGACGATTGGCCAGATTCATAGCCAGTTGGACCACATCATCGCCAGCTTGTTCCAAGTCTTCGCGCAGCAGTTGACAACCACGCGCCCAATGGGCTTCCACCGTCACCCGGAAATCGTCGACTCGGCTGCCTTCCTTCAATCCACCTTCCAATATGAATAGGGTCATCCAAAGGTCGATTTCCTTGCCGAAAAGCTCGCGGCCTCGCAACTCCCCTTTACTCCCGCGCTGATCATTGGACAGATGCGGAGGTGAATCCGCTTCCAACAGAGAACGACCGATCATGAGGCGGATGTTTTCGTAGCGGGGGCGGTTGCCGCCGAGGCGACCATCGAGCTTTCGTTCGAATTCAAGCGCGTCTTGGGTGGGTCGGAAAATAGAGGTCGTCACCTCATCACGGAAAGCAAGGTTCATTGGGCGAAGGTGAAGAACTGGTTTTGGTAGACACTTGAGCCTTCCTCAGTCTCAGAATCGAACTGGACAAGAAGCTTCTGCCCGACTTGATCATTAATGGCTTCGAGGAAAGGTTGGCGCACTTCCTCATCGTGAGTGAGGATAATGATCTGATCAGTGTCAAACTTGGCCAGCGCTTGCAAAGCGCGAAGTCGATAGTCAGACGCGGCGTTGCCCACAGGGGTGTCAATGACCAGTGGAATGCGGCGCCCGGTGATGCGGGCTAGTGCAAGGCAGAAGGCGATAGCAAAGGCGCGCCGCTCGAAGCCAGAGCCACCTGCTAATGGAAGCTCTTTGCCATTGCGCAGTACCAACGAGGGCTGTTGACCAGCCGTAAGCCGGACGCGGCTGCCCTTGAAGCGACGATCCGCAATTTGAGTGAAAATCTCGGTGACGACCTCCTCTAAACGAGCAGCAGAGATTCGCTCCAAGCGGTTGGAGAACTCTTCGTAGGCACGTTTCGCGCGGTCGGCAATGGCAACACGCAGTTGGTCTGGCCCCAATTCTTTGAGTTCTTCACGGACTTCGCCTAAACGCTTGTTGCGCCGGTCAATGTCTGTTTTGGAGGATTCGATTTGGCTATTCAGCTCGCCTAGACGCCGCTCGGCAGTTTGAATTTCAGGATTGAGTTGATCAAGCTTGGCGAGCAATTCGCGGAAGGCGGAAGGCTTATCTTTTGCGAGGCGCAGTTTATCATTTGCCTCTAACAATTTGCTGGAAGCATCGCGGTACTCCCTCGCTTGTCGCTTTAAGTCCGCAGACAACCCCCCGACTGCCATCGCTAGTTGCCCCCGCATTCGCTCACGGGCATCGTCGCCCTTCACATGGCCAAGAACATAAGATTTCGCCATCTTCGGGTCTGGCGGATTGTAGATGACGTCAAGAGCTTCAAGGAAACGCTGTTTGAGCTTCTGTCGAACATGCTCGGCGAGGTTTCCAACAAGTGGATCGTTTTCGGCTGGCTCAGGCATGGCGGCAGCAATAACGGCCTCTTTGCGCGTCAACGTCGCATCTTTGATTTGCTCCCACTCTTCGCGCAGATGCTCTTTCTCCAATTGCGAGAGAATCGCATCGTTGAAGCGGCTTACAGCCATTGCCAATCCAGCATTGCCTAATTTGTCAGCTAGGCTTTTGCGTGTTTGCGAAGTAGATTTCTCCGCTTGTTCAACAGCATTTTGGAGGAAATCTACGTTCTCCGCAGAAGGACTGCCATAGGAGACGAGTTTGGATTTAACATCCTCACGCTGCTGCTCACGAGCTTCCTGCTCGGCACGAAGCTCGGCGCGCTGCTGTTGCAGCACGCTTCGAGAACGATTGTGACTCGCAATCTCCGTCTCAAGTTGATCACGTTCGGCTTCTAGCTTCGTGAGTTTCCCTTTACTAGCCCCTTTCTGAGAAGTGTTCGCAATGAAAGTCTGTAGCCGGGCAGCAGTCTCCTTGAGCAACGTATCGCCGAACATCACCTCCACTGCCCGGCGCAGACCGCCGTCGCCCATTGTCTCGATTAACTCAGCCGCCTGCTCGCCATCAAAAAAGAATGCCGGCGTAAGATGAGCCGGAAACAGGCGTCGCTCCAGTTGGTCGTTTGCGTCGTCAGCGTTCTCGAAATCAAGCGGGCGACCATCGGGATAGCGCGCGTCTGCAACATGAATTTCCAAGGTCTCGAAGCTCTCTCCCGGCTTCGGCTTGTTACCAGCGGTAAAAAACCAACGCCGAAGTACTCGAAGTTCACGGAATTCTTCTGTGGACGATGCGGGGCTGAACACCAATTCAATTTCCGTCGGCTCCTCTGGCGGCGCACCTAAACGGCGGAACTGCGCCATGGCCGCCCGCATTGTTTCTAGCGTGTTGTCCCGACGACCGTCCGAACCAACGGAGCGATTGCGGAAACCTTCGCAATGACGCAGCCCGTACTTACCGAAAAGCCCCAGGTAAAGAGCCATGAGGAAGCTGGTCTTCCCGTGACCGTTCATTGCACCCACCAACGTGATTGGCCGCTTCGGCGTAGGACGGTGGAACTCGAAAACCGTGTCAGCGTAGACGCGCCAATGGCGGAGGTGCAGCCGAGATAAATACATGGAGGGAAACGGCGGCGAAGACCGGATTAGAGGGGGCCAGCCCGATGGAGGTAGCGATCAATGGCTTGGGCGATTTGCTCGTCCATACCATCCTTCCGCGCTTTGCCTGTGTGTTCGTGCAGGAGTGCACAGAGATCTTGAAGCAACTCGGTATCCACATGGTGCTCACTGCATAAACTTTGGAGAGCACGCTTAGCTTCGCGATCGGTGAAACAGGGGGGCAAGTTTGTCATTAAACCGGGATGAGTGAGGACGGTGTGCGGCCATTGAGTTCACGACGCAGATCCATTGCTTCGTCTAAACGCCACTGATGACGGATAAGATTGACTTCCTCGTCTGTGATCAGCGAATGACCAAGATCGGTTTGAAGCGACAACAATTCGTCAAGCAGCAAGCGTCGGCTTTCGAGCTTAAATGGGCCCCAACCTGCTTGCCCGTTACGACGGACAGGGCTTCGATGATCTGGATCGTCACTCACCTGCTTGATCCTCACGCGGAAGGCGGAAAGACGTTCCAAATCGTCGCCATCCTCCTGCTCGGCGAGGGCGTCAAGAGCACGATCCTTGCGCACGACAGTGCACGTCCAGCAGCCGAATCGGGCACTGGAACTGCCGCAGGAAGCCTGATCGTTCTGGCTGGCGACAAACGGACACTCACCAGCGTGAGCGTCACGATAGAGACGGATAAGCGTTCTGTAGCTGCCACCCCACGGAGGACGGAGTTGTAGCAGAAGCGCCCAGACCTCTTCTGTTGTGAACTCTTTGATGGGGGCGAAAACATTGCATCCCTGTACATCCGTATGCGGAGTCAGCCAGCCTGCGCTATCGGGTGCTGCGGCTTCGTGCCGTGCGATGGTTTTGGCTCGTTGACTGGATTCCGCGCGACGGATACCGAGAAGTAAGGTGGCCCCACCGTGCTCGGCGACCTGATCGCGGAGAAAGCGGACTGTCGGCTTGATCTTGAGGTTATTGGTGCACCAACGAAAATTTGGCGACGGGGCCGGATACCCCTTCCCGAGCAGTTTGACCCAGAATGATTCCTCCGACGCGGGTTGGGTCTGGACAACTGTAACGGGCAGGCGCAACGCAGCGAGATTTTCGCGCAACATTTCTAGTTGCTGATCGACAAAGCTCTGGAAGATCGGTGATTCGACACGAGTGTCATTACTCAAGAAAACGATTGGCCGTGTGCGTTCATCTGGTGCGACGCTCTTGATCATTTCAACGACAAAGTGCGCCAGAAGCGTGGAATCCTTGCCACCACTGAAGCCAACAACCCAAGGCTGGCTCGAAGCGGAGGTCAAATATTCTGTGCGGAGCACGTTTTTCAGAGTGCGAATCTTGTCTGAAAGGTCAGTCATACGTGTCAGCGAGCATCAGGTAGAGTTATCTCAAAATGGCTGAGAAAGCGCAATCCTGCACATCATTTTCAGTGAAATCGCCAAAACAGCGGCGGAATTCCCCGTCAATTTCTCCAGTGTGGCAGCATTTCAACCGCTGCTGTCAGCGCCCGCACCTTGAGGCGATTGGCACCACCGAACCAAATGCTCGTGAGCCGCTGCGTGGCAGTTTGGCGCGTCTTGCGGTGGTCGAGCCACTCGGTCACACCGTTGTAAGCGGCCCAGAGCGTGCCAGTGACGCCTGCCATGCGGTTGCCTGCGCCCTGATCGAAGAAGTATTCGGACCATGCCCGGTCGCGGTGTGGCAACAGCGCGGTCTCCACGTCCTGCTCGGATTGAATTGAAACGGGAAACACTTGAGACAGGTACTGGTCCAAACGCTCCTTGTTCATGGACACACGCGCCATTTCGCGGAACGTCTCGCCTAGGATGTCGTACTGGTGGCGCACGATGCCCAGCATCCGCTCGGCCTCCTGCAAACGGCGGTGGATGTCCGTGTGGTGGGTGAGCTTGAGGCCTCCGCTATCGTTGCCGCCGTGGTTCAAGGCCAAGGTCAGGGTATTCTGGCAGACCACCCGCACGGGCGTAAAGCGAACTTGCAGGCTGCTTTTGCCGTCATGGCTGTTGGTGAGCAGCAGGTATTTGTCCGTGATGTCGTCACCGACTACCCGGATGCTGTCGGGCAACTTGGCCAAGATCCAAACGCGCTCGCCGCGCCCAAGCGCACCGGCGGTGTGGTAAATGGCGGCATTCTTGCCGACGATGGGATCGAAGAAGGCGAATGCCTCCCGGTTTTGCACGGGTGTGTAGTCGCGGCCCACGACGCCGAGCACATCAAGCGAGCCGTCGCGGGTAACCCCGAATCGATCTTTGACCGGCAACTGCAGGAGCCCGTCGACGGCGCAGAGTGGCAGCTTGCGGACCTGCCAGTCGAGATGCGCGGCCTGGATGGCTTCCTTGGCGGTGGCGGGACGGTCCAGGCGGGTGCCGAGGCCGTGCCAGGGCAGCCCGCCGACGTACATCATGCTCGCTTCGCCGTTTTGGATGAGAAGGTTGTGGGACATGCCCGCTCATACGCAGGCGAAGGCGAGATCTTGCCGAGACAAGGGCCTTGAAACTGAATTGGTTGTGATACAAAAAGGAGTTTTCTGCAACGAAGCGAGATGACAATCGAAAATTGACAGGCGGGGCTGCGGTGATGGAGCAAGCACTGCTGTAGCGCGCTACAGGTTGGCGCGATGTGCACGGCCATCAACTCAAAGCCTGCAAATTTTGAGGACGGAGCTCCCTCTAAATCATTTGCGCATTCCAAGCTGCAAGGCAGGGAGTGCCCGTTTGAGCACCGCGTGATTCGGCAGCAGATCATTCGCAGAAACCGATAGGAGGTTGGCGATCACCGCTAATTCGTAGTCGTAAACCGAGCGAATGCCCGTCTCGATCTTGGCAACCGAGATGCGGTCCAAGTCGAGTCCCGCCAACTGAAGTTTGGTGGCTAACGCTTCTTGGGTGAGGTTTTGCCGCTGCCGCTCACGGGCGATCTGGGGACCGCCCGAGTTGCGA
>CALMVM010000520.1:11216-13651 GCA_937873255.1 uncultured Verrucomicrobiota bacterium
AAACGTCTTGGCGAGCTTCCTTTCCCCACGGGGAACAGAAGGCTACAGGCAAATATATTGGGACTTGTTTCCCATTGGGGCACAAATTGGCCTTGCGCATTCGATTGATCGCTGATTTTTTATCAATTGCCCACGCCCATGAACAAAATACTGACCTTCATCATCTTAATCGCTGTCATGGTATCTGGCTCACAATCGTTTGCGGGGCCCAACGATTTGACGGACACGGTTGAAGCGTACGCCATCGCCAGAACCGACTTCCTCAAACGGTATCCGCAGCGGGACGGCACATTTATTGCGCGCAAAATCCGCAATGCGATGTGGGGCGGGCTGACAGATGATGGTTCGCTTTACCAATTTCAGAGGGTTTATCCCGTAATTCAAGATTCTTCCAATCAAAAGGCGACGGGCGAGGAATGGCGCGGGGCCATCATATGGAAAGCCCGATCGTACCGCCGGTGGGTGGATACCCGCGTTCCGGGGCTTTCGGATCAAGGCAACATCAAACTGGACGATTGGAGAACGTATACAAACGACGGATTGTTGACCGTAAAGCTCGTCAAGCGAAACGGAAAATGGGAATACCAAAAGGAAGACCCGATGGAGGCTCGCTTCAACGGGCCCGCGTTCCAAACACCAACCGCGCAGGAGCTCCAGGATGTTGCTAAAGTGCTGAAGCTGCCAAATCAGGGTTCGGATAATTCGATGAAGTCGCTACAAGCGTTGCTCAAAGATGCGACCCTGCATTATTTAGATCACTTAGACGATCCCGCTGAGCTGTTTCCTCTTTGTCCCCCAGCGAAGGTTCTCGCGGCGGGGGACTCGAAAAACATTGCAAAAGCCTTTCGTCTGGATCATCCGGGGTTTAATGGCGCGCTCGTCACCGGAATGAAAACGGCCGTGTTGGATGATCCGTCATGCGCCGTTGGGATTGTGCGGCTAACAGAGCCACATGCTGAGGGGCAGCCAGCGAAATCGTTCATCCTGCTGGCTTACACGAACACTGGCGGATTCCAATGGTGGTTTGCTGGCACGTCGAGTAACGAGCAAGCTTTTCTGCGTGCCGCAAGCCTAGGAAAATTGAAAGACAATCCGATCGTGCTTCAAGACGGAGACAAGTGGACACTTGCTCGAACGCATGAAGTGCTCGACATCTCTCCGGAGCGAGCGCCCGAAAATAAGGTCGCCGATCAGCGAACGCCGGACGATGAAGCAAAGGGGCTGTTCGCCGCCGACTTTGCAGCCTACAAAGATACTTGGATTATGAAGGGCGATAACGGCACTTGGCATTTTTTCGTGCAGGTCAAAGGCGTGCGCGGCCAAGTCCTGTCGGGTGAAGACCGACAGGAATCGGTGGTTCCAAATCTCAAAGTGTTCGCGCCGGGTCCTCTCACGGCAGCGGACAAACTCAACGGAATCTCGTGGAGAGGAATGTTCGTTTGGGGAGCGGAAGCGTTCCGCACAATTAACGTGAAAGAAGGGGATGACGGTCGTCCGGTCTTCGACGTGAAACCTTGGGAGAACCAAGAGGGTCCATGCCTGTTTTACGGCGCGCAGCAGGTCAATGGGAAGTGGGAACTACATCAATCCTCATCCGCGCCGTACCAAGCAGCAAAGACGCTGCGGCCGAGCGAGGCGGAGATGAGCACACTAGCGGATCTACTGAAGTAGATACAGAACTTCGCCAACTCGCGTGACGAGAGAGACCACTAGAAGTGGTCCATGGACCGTAACGAACTATGGCGCCCGTAGCCAACGATGACGTGGTCTTGGACGATTATTCCCAGCAGTTTGCCTGCCGCCTCCAAGCGGCGGGTGACGGCGATATTTCACGCGGGCTGACGCTGTCGGCGGATGGTTGCCAGGAGAGCAGATCGAGTTGCGACATGTGGAGTGCGTTGGAAATACGATGCTCTGCCGCCACGGGACGGCAGGAGCACCGCTTTTAGGATCACCGGCGAGCGCGGTTGCCGCTGGCACGGGTGTTCTCCTCCCGGCGAGCGAGCAGGGCTTCGATCAGGACGCTCGCCTGCTTGCGGTCGAGCGACTTGACGGTCTGATCGAAGCGCAAGTGCGCGACTTGCTCGATCTCAGCCCAATCCATCTTCGCCTGCTTGCCGAGCTTCTGGATCAATTCGCGCTGTTTGTCCGAGCAGTTCCATGCCGCTTCGGAGTCTTCTTCGTTGTTTTGGGCTGGGGCGACCGGTTTGACACCGTTGCCGTTGCGTGGATGCGCGTGGCCGTTCGTGCCGTTCCCATTGCCGGAGGAGCGATGGACCGATTGACCCTGATCCATGCCGTAGGTCGTGGCGTCGGGCAGGAAGCCGACTTCCTGCACCTCCCGGTCCACGCTCTGCTGGAGAAGCGTGTAGAGGCGGGTGCTTTCCGCTTCGACCTGGGTGAGATCGGTGAGTTCCGTGCGCAGGCTGACGACG
>CALMVM010000520.1:13699-24495 GCA_937873255.1 uncultured Verrucomicrobiota bacterium
TTCTCCATCCTAAGAAGTAACCGTTTCACTTTTGCCTTTCTGCAATCTCTATGCCAAACACTCCATTGGTTGTCGTAAATCCAAGCAGCGAACTGGTCGAAGCTTCAGGGGTCGCAGGGTTCATGGCTCGTATTCGCCCCCATTGGAAGGCAAAGCAACTTGTACAGCGTGTGGAGCGATTAATTTCAACTGATCCAAGTAGCGCTTGTCAGCGGCTTTTCAATGCAAGTATCCACGACCTGCGCGAGAAGATCGTTGTAGCCGGAATCGATTTAGCCTCCGAAGCTGCAAAACAGCATAAGTTACCCCCCGTGACAAATGCTGAATATATTGAAGACTATTCCCCACTCCGAACAATTGACCTTTCCTATCGTATGGGCCTGCTTTCAAGACCCGACTACAAGCGTATTTTACGTGCTTACGAAATCCGAAAAGACCTTGAGCACGAGGATGATGAATATGAGGCTGGGATAGAAGATTGTGTTTACATATTCGCAACATGTGTCGACATTATCTTATCCAAAGATCCACTACATCTTATTAAATTAAAGGATATCAAGGACATAGTTGAGCAGCCCGCGCCAGCCACTTTGAATGACAGCATCGTCGAAGAATACAAACAAGCTCCACAAACCCGACAGCTTGATATTTACCGATTCTTGATTGGAACTACTTTGAAGAAAGACCAGCCAGATATAGTGCAACAAAATTCCTACAATGCACTATTCACCATTCGTCCGCACACTCAGAATCAGGTACTGCTCGAATGCTCCAAAGACATGGTCGAGCGTATCGGCAAAAAGGCTCCAGAACTCCGGACTGCTCGCGTCGCCATTGCTGCTGGATTGTTTCCATACTTGAGGATCACGCAGCTCAAAGAGCTTTTCGAAGGATACTTGGAGCGAATGAATCAGGTCGGTCCTAGCTGGACTAAACATGCTCAGCACGGAGAGTTGCTACGAGATTTCGTTGAGTTAAGTGGATTAACACACGTTCCAAAAGATCTATTAAATAGCTTTTTGGAATGGTTGTTACTTTGTTATATTGGCGAATCTGGAGGATATGGAGCGGGTTATAACCGCAAGGTTTTTTATAGCAATACTGGTGCGCCTATCGCGCTAGATATACTTAAATCAGCCAATCGCCCCATAGCAGAAGCCATCACCGCATTAGCTAAAGTTTCCCAAAAGATAAAAAGTTTATTGTCAAACGAGCACCTTGCGAGAAGGTATGAAAGCGTCCTTGACGCCATAGAATCAAACGAAAAATTATAAGCACTAAATATGTTTTACCATCAACCGAGTTGATGTTTCTCTTTTGCCCATAGAGCTACTTGCGTGTCGAGCGGCAGCTTAGGCAGCAGTTCTTGCCAGGAACTCGTGCGAAAGTAGAGGCATGCTCGTTCGCGGCCGTTGAGGTGTTCGCGGAGAATGGCGGGCCAGCCCGGCCATGCCCCGGTCGGGCGGAAGTAGGGATTTTGCGCGTCATAGAGCAGCACGAAGGCGAAGGGGCGTTTACCGTCCGCCAGCTTCTGCGCGGCGGCGACGTTGCGGATGGCCTGATAAGCCGGGCTGATGGGACAGCCAAAGAGAGGCAGTCGCCCGGTGGGCAAGCCAAAGAGTTTCTCTGCTACCTGCCAATACTGTTTGCGGTTGACGACTCGTTCCGCACAGTAGCCACCCGCATCCGGGCCGCCGTCGTTGCGCGGGGCACAGGAGCAAACGCCCAAGCCTTGCTCGGTCCATTTCGTTTCCACGGCCACGAAGCAGCCGGGATCATCCACGGCGAAGTCGAGCACCGTGGCACGCGGCTTCTCGTCGAGGAGCGAGGTTGGGAGTGATCGCTCAAACCTGAACGATGAATTTTGCTGACTGGACGGCGCGGGCAGATCGAATGCCCGCCAGAACCAGGAAAGCGAAGGGTCGAGGCGCGCGGCGCTGCCAAGAAGCGCCAAGGCCAGTGTTTGGCTCGACTTGCCGGAACGGGCGTGGACGTGCCAAGCGTTTCGCGGGATCAGCGTTTCGAGTTGTTCGACCCAGCCAGGCGGCAGCGCCACCGCGAGGCTTTTGGCCGAGTGCGGCTGCTGTGGGCAGCGTAGCTCGGGATGCCGAGTGAAATAAGCGAGATATTGTTGGCGGCGTGCCTTTTCGTAGCGGCGGTAGGCTGGGCCGCACTCTTGATCGATGGCCCGGGTGGTCCAGTGGGAGAGCGAGAGCGAAGAGGGAGAGGCGTGGTGCATCCGCCCGCTCTACGCAGACGGATGACGGCCTCCTGGGTTCACTCCATGTTGTCCGGAGATGCCCGATGTTTCCTTATGGCATCGAGGACACCTTCGACGACCCAAAACGCCAGGATGTTTTGCTGCCGGGCAAAGTGCTTGTCAATGGCCTGCGTGTGCTGTTGCAAGACTTGGTACACCGCAGCGGCAACGTCGTTGCGTAACGCCGTGCCGGGATTGGTGGTATCGTCGTGGCCCTCCGCCTCGGGGGCCGACAAGATATTCTCCGCTTGGTCGTAGGGGGCCGGGCCGAAGCGGAGGTAGGTGATGGGCTGATCGAGGGCCCAATGGAGATGGTGGCCGTCCTGCTTTTGGAAGCGGACAACGCCGCCCTGGATGCCGAGCACGGTGAGTTGTTGGGTCGGGAGAGCGCGCCGGACGCCGTAACCGGGATCGTCGACGATAAAACTCAGCCCCAAGATGATGCCGGGGGCAAGTTTGCTGCGGTGGTCGCGGAGACAGGAAGTCGGCATGGATTATGATCGTCAGAGTAGGAAACCAGCGCGACGAAGCTGGGCCTGCCACGCGTGGAAGGCCGCGCCGTAGTGCAAACCCAGCCATTCCTCGGTGGTATACGTGCGGCCAGCGCGGTCGCGTCGTCGCCAGAGGCGCTAGTACTGTGCTGGCACACTGATGGATTGCACGCCGAAATCCTCGCCAACGCTTTTGATCACTTCGAAGACGGGGGCGGTCGTCTGCCGCTCGGGGACAAGGGCGTATTTGGTCTGCAACGTCTCCACGCGGCTTGACAAATGATTGCAATTTCCTCAGAACTGCGCTGCTCACAATCTGATACAAACCGAATATGGACCACCGCCGTTCTGTGATTTCTTCGATTTTCACCGTCACCAGTCTTGCTTTGGTGATGGTTTTAGCTGGCTGTGATGGCTCGAAATCAGCCAATACGAACAAGCCTTCGGCCTACGACCGTATCTTGCAGACGAAAACTTTGCGGGTCGCTTACATCACGTATCCGCCGAGCTTTATTAAAGATCCAAATACCGGTAAATATTCGGGCATCATGAACGACGTGTTGCAGGAGATGGCAAAGCGCCTGGACTTCAAGGTGGAATACGTTGAAGAAACCGCTTGGGGAGCGATGATTGAGTCCATCAACAGTGTCCGGGTCGATCTTGTCTGCACAGGTCTGTGGCCTACTGCTGGCAGAGGAAAACTCGTGGATTTTACTGACCCGGTTTATTTCAGCCCCATTAGAACGTACGTGAGGGTGGGCACCACGTCGTTTGACGGCAACCTTTCTGCCATCAACTCGAAAGGGGTAAAAATCGCTGCCATCGACGGAGAGATGACATCCATCATTGCACAGTCTGATTACCCGAATGCAACGGTGCAGTCGTACCCGCAAAATACGGACATCGCGCAGATGCTGCAGGAAGTGCAAGATGGCAAAGCCGAGGTGACTTTCGTCGAGTCGGCGGTCGCCGCGGACTTCTCGCAAAAGCATCCGGGGGTCATCACGGAGGTCAAGAACGTAAACCCGGTCCGGGTGTTCCCGAACGTGATGATGGTGTCGAAAAGCGAGCCGAAGCTGCTGTCCGCGTTGAATGCCGCCATGAACGAAGTGGCGGATGCAGGAGTGATGGACCGCATCGTGCTAAGCTACTCGAAAACGCCCGGCGTCTTTCTGCTGCGTGCAAAGCCCTACCGACTTGAACCCTGATGAGCGTTCTGGAAGTGGTTTCGGAGTACCGGGAAGCCTTCCTGTCCGGACTGCTAGTGACCCTCAAACTGTGCGTGATCGCTTGGATCGGCGGCTTGGCTGGCGGCGGCGGGCTGGCGCTGACGGCGGAATGGCTACCGCGGTTCATCGGCTGGCCCACCATCGTGCTGAGCCGCGTGACGCAAGCCATCCCAATTCTAGTGCTGCTTTTTTGGCTCCACTATCCTGCCCAAGCTGCGCTCGGTGTGATCATCGATCCGTTTTATACCACCGTTTTTCTGCTCACGCTGCTCAATGTTTTGGCGGTCTTCGGCATCCTTCGCTCGGCGATCCTGCAGGTGCCGATTGAATTGGTTGAAGTTGCCAAGGTTTGCGGTGTGAAGCGACGCCGTATTTTTTTTAGAATAAAGTTGCCTCTTGCCCTCTGGTCTTCCATTGGGTCGCTGACCTCCTCTCAAATAAATGTCCTGCAGTTATCAATCTTCGGTAGTTTGATTTCAGTAGAGGAATTGTTTCGCATCTCCCAGCGCATCAACGCACAAATCTACCAACCCGTGCAGGTTTACACTGGCTTGGCATTATTTTTTCTCATCATTTGTCTTCCGCTCAACCTTTTTGCAGGATATCTAGAGTCTAAAGGAGTTGCATGGTGAGCTTATTCTTTGATTCTAATTTGGCGACACCTGTATTAACGGTGAATGACCTGACGATTAGACGAGGTAATCAGATCGTGTTGGAAAACGTCGCGTTTAGATTGGAAACAGGCATGTTTGTGGCTCTTGTTGGGCCAAGCGGGTCCGGCAAGACGAGTTTACTACGTGTCATGTCGTTGCTCGATAAACCCGCGAGCGGAAGGCTAAGCTTTGGAAAAGATGAAGTGCATAACAGTTCCAGAAATGCACTTATCTATCCACGGCTGACCTACGTCCCTCAAAACCTAGGGCTTTGGCCGCACATGACAATAAAAGAAAACTTGCTTTTCTCAGTCCCTAAAACGTCCGATGTTAGATTGATTCTCAAGGAGTTTTGTGAAGAACTTGAGATCACTGAGTGTCTTGACCGACGTCCCGCATTTGCTTCACAAGGTCAGCGACAACGATCAGCCCTCGCGCGAGCTTTGATCTTGAAGCCACGGATATTGTTTCTTGATGAAGTAACTTCGGCCTTGGATGAAAAACTTGCTCGAAAAGTATGGAAAATCCTACAAACATTCACGGGAACTGGCGGCACTATTCTAGCTTCGACCCATGATAGCACATTGGCATCACAGTGTAATAAAATATATCGCATCATTGAAAAATCACTCACCTTAACAAATACGTGAAATTTTGGATCATCGGCATCGTTCTATTATTTTCTGCTTTTATTTTTTCTCATACCCCTTGGGGGATGTATGTAGAACGCAAACTTATCGGTGTAATTCATTCGCTGCCTAATTTTTTCAAATATCCAATATTGGGCATTACACGCATGATATGCCTTCTTTCTGGCATAAAAAGTGGCTCCGTTCATCACGCCTCGGCGCAGGCTTTGCTTGGAGTAGGTTTTTACATCGAATATCTTATTGTTGGTACTGTCTTCCTAAATAAAAATCCTGAGGTTCGATATACCTTCAAATGGCATTTGGTCAATGCATTGCCCTATATAATAATCATCCCCCTTTTTTATCATCAATTTGTGATATTCCGCAACTTCACCATACCTCATTCGCACGAAAAAGAAATTGAGCGGCATTTTCTCCGCGCATTACGGATTGCCTGTGAGTTCACGATATATATTGCGTTTGGCTTAATCACAGGCGAGGCGGGATATCTATACGCCATTGGAAGTTTTCACGCTCCCTCAAGTGCGGTTTTTCAGTTTATTCATTCCCTTTTACAGACAGATAAACTGGATGATGCCCTTGAAAGTTTATTTGTCATGGGTGCTGCGCTAGTTTGTTTTCTCGTATTGATTTGGGATGTTCTGATCATGTTGGAATTATACATCCTTGGTGAAAAATCTGACGCGAAGAATTATGAAATTGAATTCGGATGCTTGCGATTGATATGGTGGTTTATAATTGCCGATATACTATCCGTTGCGTTGTGGTGTTGCATTGCGACAGTCTGCTCGTCTATTTTTGCATTTACTCATTATGGCCAGGTTCAGAACACAAATGATCTGGAAACCGCTATCGAAATTTTGAAGATTCTCGCTCTTTTATACGGATTGGTTAGCCTACTTCGCTTTGTAATTGGCATGTCAAAGATCGCAAAAGCAAGTTCGTTCAAAGAAATAAGCAACAGCCCTCTATGACTTTCACCAAACTTGGTCGCACTGGCCTAGATTGCTCCCGGCTGGGTTTCGGCACTTGGCAGATCGGCGGCGGCCGCTGGAAAGGACTTGAGAACACCGACTCTGTTGCGCTTTTGCGATATGCTTTGGAAAACGGCGTTAATACGTTCGACGCCGCCATCGTTTATGGCCAGTACCGGGGCGAAGCGAACGAACGCCGCGGCCGCTCGCGGGAATTGCTCGGAGAAGCGCTGGGCGGCTCCCGGCGGCAGGAAGCCATTATCTGCCTCAAGCTTGGGCAGATTGACGAGTTCTCGCACCGCGCGGTTTATCAACCGCGCAACATGGTGGAGGAATTACAGCGGGCGCTGCGTGAATTACGCACCGACTATGTGGACATCTGCCTCGTGCATGCCCCTAGTTTGGCCGAAGTGCGGGATGGTCACGCATTGACCGTGGTGAAAACCATTCAGGCGATGGGCGCAGCCAAATTCATCGGCTACAGCTTCGAGTGCGAACCGGAACACGCCCGGGTCGCCTTGCAGCAGGACATCGATGTGATGATGCTCCAATACAATCTGCTCGACCAGGAGTGCGAAGGCATCTTTGATCTCGCCTCCGAGCGCGGGGTCGGAATGCTGGTCGGAGGCCCACTCAAGCGAGGTTACCTCAGCGGGCGTTTTGATTCCGTAAGCGACCTTCCGTTAGAGGATAATTATTGGGAATGGAATCTCCGTTACAGCCGCGCAAAAGTGGAGGGCATTTTGAGCCGGGTCGCCAAACTCAAACAGGAAGCGGGTGGGGCCTGTGAATTACGCCAGCGAGCGTTCCATCATATCCTCCGTCACCCTGGCGCCACCTGTGCTATCGTTGGTCACCGCACACAGCAAGAGATCGATGATAACCTCCGGGCCATTCACGAAATTTTGCACAAGTAATGGACACAGCGCATCTTAAACCCACTGCTCAGCAATTCCGGATTGGCGTTTTTGGCGGAGCGTTCGTGATTGACTCCGAGCGGGCCGAAGAAATGGCAAGGGAAATCGGCCGGGGCATCGTCAGGCGCGGGCACATCGTCATGACCGGAGCTACCTCGGGCCTTCCGCATATCGCAGGTAAAGCCGCCTTGGAAGCAGGAGGGGTAGTGCTTGGCGTCTCCCCCGCTCGGGATGCGGTCGAACATACGAACCGTTACAAGAAGCCTCTAGATGGTTGCAGCCACATCTTTTATACGGGCCAGGGTTACACGGGGCGGAATTACCTCAATCTCCGCAATTGTGACATGGGGGTTTTTATCGGCGGGGAAGCCGGCACTCTCGAGGAATACTGCGTTGGTATTTACGAGGGTCTTGTTCTCGGTGCTCTGACCAATTCCGGAGGAATTTGTGAGTTGCTCCCGGAAATTGTCAAGCGGTTCAAGACCGACCACGGGGGAGCCTTCTGTTTTTCGGACGAACCCGAGAATTTACTTGATACAATGATTTCCCAACACTTGGCCAAGGTGCCAAAGCTGGATTGGACCACAGGTGGATAAAAGGTTGCAGAGGATGTTTCAGATTGAGAAGGAACGGCGTCGTTGCCGTTGGGCAAAGACGGGGCAGGATGCACCGTGGCCGATGCCGTTGAGATAGCATTCGCCGCGATTCACTCCCTGCGCTCATCGTCTGGCGGCTGCGCCGCCCGCCGGTGCTTACAAGGAAGCGTGTGTGTGGGTGAACGTCGCGGGTCGTCAGGGGCAGCGGTGCGGTAAACCACGGACCGTGGCTGCAACGGGCTTCTCGCCGGAGGCGAAGGACGCGTTCCACGCCCCGATCCTTATTTAAAAGGTATCAATAGATTGTTACCCTAGTCAGGGGAATAAATAAATGCGTGCGCGAGGAGCCTGGGGCTCAATGGCGGAAGGAAGTGGAAAAATAGAGGTTCCCAAGATATAGCTGTTGCTAGATTGGTACTGGTCGTTGAATTTGACGCGGGGTTCAGTGAGACTGATGGCGGGCTGGACTTGGGCTATTCCCAAGGATCACGCCTCATGGCATTTTAGGTTAGCAAACGTGATGACTTCTGCGCCCGTCTCGAAAGAGGTTGCGCGTCGGCCATCCACCGTCACCGCAGGATCCACGGGCATGACCGTCATGGAAACCCGTGAGGGAATCACAAGCGCGGCAGCGCGTTTCGCAAGGGTGAACATATGGGGATACAAGCAGACTAATCTAGGACGCAGAAAGCGAATCCGATTTCGTAACTGCGTTGATTTCCCAACCATACTTACGCGCTTTTTTGCTGCCGGTATGAACGGAGGTCAACGCATCTACGGAGGGTTGATTGTTTTCAGGATATGGGTGACAAGGTGATTCGTCTTGCAAGGATGGATGTCAGATATCCGGTAAGGCCCCGGAGCGATTAACCGCATAGCAGCAGGCAGCAGCAAGGATCACCTAACATTGTGCGAAATAAAGAATATTATAGTTATAGAGAGGACCTACTGCGCAAGCTGCTGGTTACTGCTGACTGGCTGGAATGCTTTTCGAAGATGTAATGTTTCATCGGAAAAGTGCCCGATCCGGTCGCGCGTTGACGGTAGCGGATGATTCGGCGGATTTTGTATCCGCCTACAACGGCTTCTGCGGGACCCTCACCGCGCGGAAAAATGCGGCGGAGATGGGTGCCGAGCAACCGTTCCATTGCCTCGTGTGTTGCTTCAGGATTTGCCCCTGGAACCTGAATTTGGTTTTCGGTGGCCGCAGCGACGATGTCGGCCGCTGAGTACGCGATGTCCGGACCCGGGGACTGCGCAACGAACGAGTCCCCCATGGCCGACAAAAATGAAGCTGTCGCCCCGGTCTGCTGCTCCTGAGCCTCGCGATGATCGTCAAATACACCCTTGGCACCGATGATGTGCTCCAAAATCCAATCGACGATTTGGAACCATTCACGAAAGCGATGGCGCTGATTTGCGGAGCGCTGTTTGCCTGCCTCATGCCACGCCTTGATAATTCGAAAAACGCACCCGAGGTAGTGCTCCTGCTGCGCGTGAACGTGGTCAAGCAAGTCGCCTTCATCGAACACCTTCCAGGCGTACGTACTGGGGCGTTTCAGGAGGCGTACCACGTTGCAGCGACTGGCAATATCCGGCGTCAGGTTCGCGCCATTCGAGGTGACGAACAAATAGTGGCGGCGCGGATTGATGCCGGCGGCGATGGCGTACGGGATCCGCGCTGAGATATCCTCGGCAGTCATCAACGCAGCCAGGAAAGGACTTTTGAAGTCGCCTACCACGTTGTCGATTTGAATGAGGAACTTTCCCTTGCTCATGGCGGTCGCAACGCTTTCGTCTAGGGAGCCGACGCCTCCTTCGGTCGTCCCCACTGTGAACAGTTTCATATTGTAAACCGCACCAACTACCTGTTGGCGATACCCTTTTCCGCTTTCAAATTCCTCCGCCACGCTGAAGTCAATGGGTACAGGGCCTTTAATCCACCCGCCCATCGTCAAGGCGGGTGTGAGAAGGCTTGCGAAGTCTCGCCAGGCATCGTGCTCGGACGCAAATGGCGTGTCGCTGCCCAACTGGCATAGGTCATGGATAGCGGTTTCTAGGGGAATACCTGAAAGCGCCGTTTTGTTCTTGGTGACGATGATGCCCCCTCGGTGATTGTGGTAGCCAGGTCCCAATATCCGCAACGCGCCAGCGTCGTCCTCGATCAGCACGGGGCAGGGTACCAAGAGTGAGACAGGCAGGGTCTTTGTAAGCAAAGCACGAGTCTTCAACAGGATCTCCGCCTTGTATTTGCTCATTCGCTTCTGGTGAGAATACCACTGCCCTTTGAATAAATAGTACCGGACGGTGACGGCGAGTTCACTCATGCGGCTCGGGAAAGCGGCTGCATCGATCTCAACCAACTCCTTCTCGCCGGTTTCCGTGTCCACGCGCAGCTCTTTCAGCACCTTCCCGTGCCGGAACGCCCTTTTCGCTTTCCTGAGTAGCAAGGCGCACTGCTCCCCACACTGGTTCTCGTCAAAGTTGTCGTCGAATAGTCGCAGTTCGGGTCGCTCTGCCTCTTCTATGTTATTATGTATAACGCTGCCATGCTCTGGAAGTTCGACCGTTTCGACTGGCTCATGCGTTTCTACAGTCGTTGGAATTTCGTCCAAAGCCGGCAGCGTTTCGCCAGCCCTTATCTTCGGTAGATCATCTGTATTCCGAGGTTCAGGCGGTGGCGGGAAATGCTGGTTGAGAACATCCATGATGTCCACATCGGCGGCAAAATCGCTTTCTCGGTCGTCGTTCATTTGTTACCCCCTTCCTGAGAAGGAGAATTTTCGTCTCCTCGTTCGTGGTCGGCGAGTTTAGCCAGATGTGCCAAGATGGTCGGCAGGTGGTAGACGACGACCCCACGGATGTTGCCAGGGCGGCGCAGAACTGCGAAGCGCAGCCAGCTTTCTTTACGTGCCTCGTACAGCCATGCCCGGGATACGGGCACCTTCCGGAGAAGAATTTTTTCTCGTACCTGACGTGACTTCGCTTTTTCGAGCCGGGTGCTGAGTTAGTCTGGGGTGCCAACG
>CALMVM010000521.1:0-2137 GCA_937873255.1 uncultured Verrucomicrobiota bacterium
TCGTCGTCCTCACCGCCGCCCACCCCGGCGTCCACCCCAGCGACCGGCGACGCACTCGAACAGGCCCGCGCCCTGCGCCAGCGCGGGGATATGCGCGCGGCCCTGAGCCGTTTGCGCGAGGCGCTCGTCGCCGAACCCGACAACCCCCAGGCCATCGCCGAACTGGCGCTCACCTACGAGGCGATGCAGCTCGCCGACAAGGCCGCCGAACAATGGCAGCGCATCTTCGCCATGGGCGAGAGCGTCGGCGCGCTCTATTATCTCGCCGACACCAAGCTGCACACCGTCGGCAGCGCTCCGTCCCCGACCGCTCCGGTTTCGCCAAGCCCAACGACGGATGCGGCAGGCGCCAATACGAACGACGGCAAGGGCCACCTGCGCGTGTTGATGATCGGCGACTCCATGAGCATCGGGGGCTTCGGCGAGGGCATGGTCGAGTATCTCGTTTCCAAATTCGGCCGTGCCAACGTGGCGATGTACGCCGCCTGCGGTTCCGCGCCGGAGAATTGGTTGGGCGACGAGCCCGACTACCAGACGCGTTGCGGCTACCGCGAGATCACCCCGCGCACCAATATCCTTTACGACCGACTCAAAGGACGCCCTCCTGCGCCGGCCATCGCGCCCAAGATCGAGCAACTCGTTTCCATCCTGCGTCCACGCACCGTGATCCTGCAACTGGGTTGCGGCTGGATGGACCCCATGGGTACGGGAGCGGACACGAAGTTCGGTGAAATTCTCTACCGCCTCATCAACGCCATCCGCAGTGAACCAGGCGCGGTACGCCAGATCATCTGGGTAACACCGCCGGACTCCTCGCACTACTCGCGCGGCATCCAGCAAACCGTACTCAATCTGATTCTTGCCGGAGGAAAAAAGTACGGGTACACCGTCGGGGATGCTTCCAAGCTGACGCATTACGTCGCGGGCCACACCGGCAGCGACGGCGTGCATTACAAGGATGAGGAAGCCCGTCAATGGGCCGCCGGGGCGTTGCGCGAAATCGGGCCGATACTCAAGTAAGCGGTTTCCTCCGCCAACGGAACGCGCAAAGTCGTCAAAGCCCGCCGAACAAATTGCCTTGCTTGTCGTTTTGCGCAGGATGCGCGTGAGGGGTTTGTCCTTCCGCCTGGCCGGGTTGACGCTCGCCGCAGCGCAACGCGTTGACAAAGAGATGCGCCCGCCGCGTCGGCTCGGGGATGCGGTAACCGCCGCCGCAGCGCAACGTCAGGTTCACCGCCGTTTCGAGGTCGATCCAGTGACCTGGCGAGACGAATACAGGAGCCACATCGTCCTTCGTGCGCAACACCGCGCCGATGGTTTCGCCTTTGTCCAGCAACGGGGAGTGGGAGCCGCGCGTGGGGGCGGGTTCGTCGTAACGGCCGGTGAGCAAGCTCTTGGCGCAACCCCACGTCGGCCGGTCCAGCCACAGGCCGACATGCGAGGCGATGCCGAAGCGGCGCGGGTGAGCGATGCCCTGGCCGTCGAACATCACAGCGTCGGGTTGGGCGCGGAGTTTTTCCCACGCTTCGAGGATCGCAGGGGCTTCACGGAAGGAAAGCAGTCCGGGTACGTACGGGAATTTTGTCTTTGTGACAACGCCGACTTCTTCTACCGTCACGAGATCCGGCAGCCGCACGACCACGATGCCGGCGTAGATCGTTTCCTCGTGTTTGTTGAAGGAAATGTCCGCGCCCGCCACGGTGCGCGGAGGGGACGGCGGCGGTTGCAGAAGCACGCGTCCGCGCAGTTCGTGCTGCAACGCGACGGCGTCGCGCGGCGAGAGGTTCCAATCGTGAAGCGCGGCGGGTTTGCTCATGGATCGCAACAAGAAAACACGGTTCGCGCCGGACGGCAGCCGATTTTACTTGGCGGCCGATTTGAGGTACCTTGCCGCTACCGATTCTATGACCATTTCCCTGCCCCGCCGGCTGCGGCTGCCGGCTTTCTCCGGGCGCGAGTTTCGTTTCCTGAAGATCATCGCCAACGATCTCAAACGCCGCGTCGCCCCCGCCCCGCACCGCCCGCAACCCGCCGCGTGGTCTGACGAACGCGTCACCGCCGCGTGGCTCGGGCATTCGACGGTGCTCATCAATTTCTACGGCGTGAACATCCTTACCGACCCCGTGTTGGGTTCGCG
>CALMVM010000521.1:2147-2848 GCA_937873255.1 uncultured Verrucomicrobiota bacterium
GCATGAAACGCTACGTCGCCCCGGCGTTGACGTTCCGCGAACTGCCGCCCATCGACCTGATCCTGCTCAGCCACGCGCACATGGATCATTTCGACTTGCGCACGCTGCGGCGATTCGACCGCCGGCCGCTGGTCGTGACCGCGCGTGAGACGGCCGATCTGTTGCGCTGTACGCGTCTGGCAAGGCATGTCACGGAATTGGGTTGGGGCGAGGGCACACGGCTGAAGTTCAGCCGGACGGCGCGCGCGCTCGCACGAGACGGCGGCGAACTGGACGTGGCGGCGTGCGAGGTCCGGCATTGGGGCGCGCGGATGCGCACGGACGACCACCGGGGCTACAACGGCTACATCCTGCGGCGCGGCGGGCGGGCGATCCTCGTCGGCGGGGACACGTCATTCACCCCGCGCTTCGGACGCTTGCGCGGCCGGGGCGGCGCGGCGAACGGTGGGGCGTTCGACCTGGCGGTCATGCCCATCGGAGCATACGACCCGTGGATCAACAGTCATTGCACGCCCGAACAGGCCGTCGAAATGGCCGATCTGGCGGGCGCGCGGTACGTGCTGCCGGTGCATCATCAGACGTTCCGGCTGAGCGCGGAAGCGTTCGGCGAGCCGATCCGACGGTTCGAGGCGGCGCTGGCGGGGCAACCCGAACGCGTGGCCTTGCGCGAGGTGGGCGAGACTTTTCTGTTGCCGGAATGA
>CALMVM010000521.1:2858-8034 GCA_937873255.1 uncultured Verrucomicrobiota bacterium
GTCTTCCGAGCCGACTCCCCTCCCGACGCCCGCGCAGTTCGCCGACCACACGGTCGGCCGGCCGTTGTTGATCTTCGACGGCGACTGCAATTTCTGCCGGCGGATGGTCCGTCGGATGCAGGCGGTCACGGGCGACCGGGCGGACTACGCGCCGTCGCAGGAAGTAGGGAATAATTTTCCGTCGATCCTGCCGGAAGAATACGCGCGGGAGGTCAAGCTCGTGGAGACGGATGGCCGCGTGTACGGCGCGGCGGAGGCGGTGTTGCGGCTGTTTTTCGACGCGGGCAAAAGCTCTTGGTGGGGCGTGCCGCTGTGGGTTTACCGGAAGGTGCCGGGGGCGCGGTGGGTGTGCGAGACCGGGTACGCGTTTGTCGCGCGGCACCGGATGTTTTTTTCGTGGCTGACGCGCTGGCTGTGAAGGGTTGCGCGCCGCCAAAAACGGTCCGAACGTCCCTTATGCAATTGCCCATCGAAGTTTCCTACCGTGGGGTCGCCAAGAGCGACGAAATTGAAACGCTGGTCAGGGACAAAGCCAGCCGACTCGACAAGTTCTGCGATCACATCAGCCGTTGCGACGTGGTCATCGAGCAGCCGAATCACGCGCAGCACTCGGGCAGTCCGTTCCGGGTGCGCATCGACGTGACGGTGCCGCCGCACCACGAACTCGTCGCCGACGAGAAGCCGACCAAGCACGAGATGCACGAACCGCTGACGAAGGTCATCAACGACGCGTTCCGCAACATGGAACGGCAGCTGAAGGAACTCACCGACCGTCAGCATCGCAAGGTCAAGACGCACGCCGACGGCGCGCACGCGCTGGTGTCGAAGTTGTTTACGGCGGACGGCTACGGGTTCATCACGGATTTGCAGGGGCGCGACGTGTATTTCCACCGCGACAGCCTGAAAAACGGCGACTTCGAGAAGCTGAAGGTCGGCACGGAGGTGCGTTTCGACGAGGTCAGTAACGAGAAGGGCGCGCACGCGACGAGCGTGCACATCATCAGCACGGGCGGCTCGCGGCTCTGAACGCAAAAAACGAAATTTGCGTGAGGCCGACTTATCTTTCAGCGGTCGGCCCAATCCCGCCAAGTAGCGCATGCTGCTAAATATTTGCCGGCTTTGACCCAGATCAGTTTCTTTCCACTCCGCTCGCTTGCTGCCAAGTGATTGACGAGATGTTTGTGAGGAAATTAGCCCACAAACTCGCCGGGAAGGTGGAGGTGTGGTTGTTCAGAAGCGGTGAGGTCGCGCGTTTTGATGGAATCATTTTGGCGGATCTGCGCAACGTCCGAAATCGAACGCCTCATTTTGTCGAGATCGTCGTGGGAGCTCTGCATTTGCTAAAGAGCGTTGACCTACGCCGTTTTGAGCGGGTACGCCGACGACTGACTTGGATCGTATATTGCGAACTGGCGGGTCGTTGTGCGGAGTATCGACACCGTCCCCGTGCCTGTGTGATCGACCTTCCAGAACCGTCGTTCCCGGATGATCGCAAATATTCGGTCGGCTCGTGCGCCTGCACGCTCATCCACGAGGCGACGCACGGCGAGCTGAGCGCCCGTGGCATTCCTTACTCCCCCGAACTACGCTCCCGCATCGAGCGTCTGTGCGTGCGCGAAGAGCAGCGCTTTTTGACCCGACTTGGGCGCACCGATCCCGATCTTGCCGCGCGTTTGTATCATGAATTCGATGCCTCTAACTGGAGCCGGAGCTGGGCTGTCACACCGCTGGAACGTTTCTTGGCCGACGTGAATCTTGCCATAAAACCCAGCAAGCGTATTTGACCGTCAGGTTCGCTCATCGATCTTCGGCTAATCTCGGTCTGGTGAAGTCACGGTAATTCAACGGTTTCTTTGACCGGCGGCGGTTCACTCAGGATAATTTCCTCTTCTTCGAGCGGAGGCTCGTCGGCCGACAATCCGAAACGCCCGGCAAGCTCCGGCGCGTAGCGCACGATGTCGTTGCGCAGGCGACGCAAGGCCAAGTCCTTCGACTTCGACTCCAGCATGATGTCGAACTCCGCGTCCGCCGGATACCGTTTCATCAGGTCGATGAACGCGAACGGATCAGCGTAATCCGCGTGTCCGGTCCACAGCGGCGGCACGGCGACGGTTTCGAGCTTCTTGGTCTTGCGGTTGCGACGCTTGAGTTCGCGCATCTGCGTGCGCGGTGACGAAACGTGCACCTTCGGCCGCACGCCCTTCGGCCACGTTTTCAAGAACTTCGCCGCCGTCTCGCCGAGGTCGAGGCGCTCCAGATTGTTGCAAACGAAATGGTGCGAGTCGAACACGCACGGCACGCCCGTACGGCGGTGGAGTTCGAGCACGTTGGCGGCGGAATACGAGATGTCGTCGTTCTCCAACACGAGCCGACGTTTCGACGCCTCGGGCAGCGCCTTGTAACTCGCCTCCCAACGGTCCATCGCCGACGCCTTGTCGCCGTACACCCCGCCGACGTGGACGATGATGACGCCTTCCGGCCCCGCGCCCATCCGGTCGAGGATGGTCGCCTGGCTTTCGATGTCCAGGACGCTCTTGCGATTCAATTCCGGGTCGGGGCTGTTGAGGATCGTGTATTGCGATGGGTGGAAGGACAACCGCAGCCCGATCTCTCGCGCCCGGCGGCCGAGGGCGTCGAGTTCGGCGGTGGATTCCGCGACCTGCCCGTGGAATTGCGGCATGTCCGGATGCGTGACGTACGGTGCGATGTCCGAAGACATGCGGTACATCGTGATCCGTTGTTTTTCGAGGTAATCAAAAACGCCGTGGAGGTACTCCAGCGAGGTCTTCAGGTGGGGATTTTTTTGCCAGCGGCGGGTGTCGCTGCTTTTGAGTCCCGGCTGCCCGAGGACGAGCACGGCGAACCCGAGGCGACTGGGCGGAGGAGATACGGCGGTCATCAGGCGGGGAAAAGTTCGGATTGAGCGGCAGCGGTCGTGTCCGGCGCAACGGACCCCGCGACGGCGTTTTCGTCAACCTGCATGTCCGGGCCAAAACCGAGGTCGCGCGCGAAAACGTTCCACACCGCGACCGGCAGCGCGCCGCCGCCAGCCTGGTCGTGGCCGTTGCCGTAGTGATTCGGGTCCGCGCCGTCCGGCCGGTGCGCGCGGAAGAAGTCGAGGAGGTTCTTGTCCTTGCCGCAACGCGCGGAAAAATGCACCCAGCCCGGCCGGAAGCCGGTGTTCACGCCCATGACGATGAATTTCGGCAGCCGCGTGCGCCAGATTTGCGCGACGAGCGGATGCACCTGGCAGGGCGTGTGGATGCGGATCGCCGCCGCCTCGCCGGCAAACTTCGGACCGGCCTTCTTGGCCTCGTTGTAGGCGGCGTTGACCTCCTCCTTGTCCCGGCGCAATGCATCGACGAGCGGCCCCTCGCCCTTGGCGATATCGCGCGGCCCCTCTGCGGAAAGGAGGAGTTCGAGCGCCTTGGAAGCGTCGCCGCTGGCCGAACGTCGCGGGGCGTTCAGCAACGTCACGGTGTCGCGCAACACGCCCGCGCCATACCGTTTTTTCGCCGCCGCGATGATGGCGAACGGCGCTTTGTCGCCGAGGTCGCTGAGCGCGCTGACGGCTGCGATCCAATCGAGGTCGTCCGTGTTCACTCCTCCGAGACCACCCGCACACGCCAAAGCCAGAATGCCCGAGGTCGGCGTCGGGTCGAGGCCGTAGCCGGTGATGACGGTTTCCGTCGCGGACGGCGGCAGGCCCGAGGGCCGGTGATGATCGACGAGGAGCGTCGGCGTGCCGTCGATAACGGGCTCCGCGCGCACGCCGAGGTCGGTCACGATCAACGCGCCCGGCTTGCGCGCGTCGAGAGTCGCGCCCGTTTCGTCGGACCACGCGTTGCCGCCCTTGCCGGTGGCGAGCACGTCCACGTTCGGCACCCCCGCGCGCCGCAACGCTGCCGTGAGGATCGCCCCGGCGGCGAGGCCGTCGGCGTCGCTGTGGCAGAGGACCAGCGTGTTTCCTGCGCTGGAGGCTTTTGCGACGAAACGGGCCAGTTGCGCCCGGCTCGCGGCGACGAAATCGGGCGGCAGTTCCGCCGCGGCGAGTTCAGCGGCGGGAACGGCGGTCTCGGGGGGAACGGCGACGGGCATGCCTTTGATACGTTTGGCGGGCCGGGAAACGATGCCTCGCTTTGCGGTCAACGGTCGAAAGCGGTAGGTTGCCGCCACGTCCGATGACCCTTCCCGATGTTCGTCCCGCCGCGCCGGGCGACCTGCGCGCGCTCGCCGCGTTCGTGGCGCGGATGAACGCCGCGCCCGCCGGCCAGTCGCTCCATTGCGCGGCGAACACCCCGGCGGGAGTGCGCGCGGCTTTGTACGACCGGGAAACGTTCCCGGCCGGGTGGGAGCGCGCGTTCGTCGTGGCCGAGACCGCCGGCGAGATCGTGGGCGCGGGCGGATGCCAACTCGACGCGGCCGGCGACCAGGGTTGGCTCTGGGGTCCGTGGATCGATGACCCGCCCGGTTGGCCGTTTCTCGCGCTCGTGCTGCTCGACGCGCTGTTCGACCGTTTGCCGCGTTCCGTGCGCCGCGTGGAAGCATTTCTGCACGCCGAAAACCGCGCCGGCCTGCGTTTCCTCCAGTCGCGGGGATTCTCGCTCGGCGCGTTGACTCACCTTTGCGTTGCGCCGCGCACGCTGCCGCTCCCCGACGCTGAACCGCTATCTCCTCTGCGGCCGGCGCACGAAATCGCCTTCGCACGGTTGCACGCCGAAACGTTTCCCGCCAGAGGCAGCACGCCAGCAGAAACCCTCCTCACCGGCCGGGACGACGAACACGCCATCTTCGCCGCCGCCGACGGACTGCGTCTGCTCGGCTACGTGTGCGTTTCGGTCAACCATGCGCCGTGCGAGGGGTTTGTCGAATACCTCGCCGTCCGCGCGAACGCCCGGGGCCGGGGGATCGGCGCGCGGTTATTGCAGACGGCCCTGCGCTGGACCTTCGAGGATCGCCGCCTGCCGCAGGCCGCGCTTTGCGTCAGCGAGTGGCGCGGCGGCGCGCGGCGGTTGTACGAAGCGGCGGGGTTCCGCCTGCACGCCAGCGGGATCGCCGCGAGGCTGTCGCCGCCCGAATGTTACCGGACTGTCCGGGATTCATGATTTTATCGCCCGGGAGCGGGAAACCTCTTGAACGCCACGCGCGGACTTCCTTACCGTCACGCATCCGCCCC
>CALMVM010000522.1:0-8719 GCA_937873255.1 uncultured Verrucomicrobiota bacterium
GGCGGAAACTCCCGCCGCCATCGCGCGTTGCCACGGGGTGATGCGCGAGCTTCGTCCGCACCACGGCGACGAGGCGGCGTTCGTCGCGCAGGTGCAACGCCAGCGGGCGCAGGGCTACCGGCTGGCGTTCGTGGAGGCAGACGGCGAGGTGCGCGCGGTGGCAGGTTATCGGATCAGCGAAAAACTGTCGGCCGGGAAGTTCTTTTATGTGGACGATCTCGTCAGCCGGGAGGCAGACCGCTCGCACGGCCACGGCGGGCGGCTGTTCGACTGGTTGGTGACGCGCGCCCGCGAGGCGGGTTGCGCCCAGGTCCAACTCGACTCGGGCGTGTGGCGCTACGGCGCGCACCGCTTCTACTTGCGCAAGGGCATGGACATCACCTGCCACCATTTCGACCTGCGGCTCGACGCCCTGCGGCCGGAGAAAAACGACGAATGACGAAGGGCGGAAAGCAAAACTGTCGCAAAAAATTTCCGCCCTTCGTCATTCGTCATTCGTCATTCGTCATTTATTATTAGAGGATGACCGACCGCGCCTTTGATCCCGTCGTGCCCGCCGAGGGGTGGCACGTGCTGCACCTTTTTTACCGCGTCGAATACGGCCAGTGGCAGCTCCTCTCCCCCGACGACCAGCGCGCCGCCAAGACCGCGCTGACCGAACTCGTCCAGGAAATCCGCGCCGCCGAGGGCACGCAACTGCTCGCCTTCAGCGTGGTCACGCCCAAGGCCGACCTGGGTTTCATGCTGCTGACGCCCGATTTGCAGACGGCCAACGGCTTTGAAAAACGCCTGAGCCTCTCGCTCGGCCCCGACATGCTGACGCCGGTGTTCAGCTACCTGTCGATGACCGAGCGCAGCGAATACACGACGACCGAGGCCGACTATGCCGCCGAAACGCTCGAAAAGGAGAAGGGCCTCGCCCCCGGCACGCCCGAACACACCGCCGGGTTGGAGGAGTTCCGCGCGCGGATGGACAAGTACGGCAAGGACCGGCTTTACCCGAAGTTGGGCAACCGACCCGTGATCTGTTTCTACAACATGGGCAAGCGCCGGGGCGCGCAGCAAAACTGGTATCGCCTCAACCACGCCGAACGCAAGGAACTCATGCTCGGCCACGCGCGCATCGGCCGCCAGTGGGCGGGCAAGATTCGCCAACTCATTACCGGCTCGACCGGGCTCGACGACGCCGAATGGGGCGTGACGCTGTTTGCGAATGATACCTTCGACGTGAAGGGCATCGTGTACGAGATGCGTTTCGACGCGGTCAGCGCGGAGTACGCGGATTTCGGCGAGTTCTACATCGGTTTGCAGTTGCCCTTGGACGAGCTTTTCCGACGGGTGCAACTCTGAAAATTTAGCCACAAAAGGCGCAAAAAACGCAAAAGGAGGCACCGGCGGCAAAACTCGTTTTCCTTTTGTGCTTTTTGCGCTTTTTGCGGCTAAATTCCTTTCCGATTTCGATGAACTCCAAAGTTGACTTCCTCGCCGACATTCTCCACCGGCACGCGCCGATCCTCATCGCGTATTCGGGCGGGGTGGACAGCGCGTATCTGCTCGCCGCCGCGCGCCTGACGCTCGGCACGCAGGCGACGGGCGTCATCGCCGACAGTCCGAGCCTTCCCCGGCAAGCGCTCGCCGACGCGCTGGCGTTGGCCCGGCAAATCGGCGCGCCGGTCGAGGTCGTCCGCACCGACGAACTCGCCAACGCCGACTACGCCAGCAATCCGCTCAACCGTTGTTATTTTTGCAAGGCCGAGCTTTTCAACCGGCTTGACCGCATGGCGAAGGAACGCGGTTTCGCCGCCATCGCGTACGGCGAGAACGCCGACGACGCGCGGCAGGTCCGGCCGGGCGTGCAGGCGGCCAAGGAATTCGCGGTCGTCGCCCCGCTCAAGGAAGCCGGCCTGACGAAAGCGGAAATCCGCGAGCTTTCGCGCCAACTCGGATTGCCCACGGCCGACGCGCCCGCGCAGCCGTGCCTGAGTTCGCGCATCCCGCACGGCACGCCGGTGACGCCGGAAGCTTTGGGCATGATCGAGGCGGGCGAGGCGTTCGTGCGCGCGATGGGCTTCCGGGTGTTCCGCGTGCGTCATCACCTGGACGGCGTGGGCCTGTTGCCCCGCGCCCGCGTGCAGATTGCCCCGTCGGAGATGACCGGCAGGTTAGACGAACGCGAGGCCGGCCAGCTGCGCGAGGGCCTGTTGGCGGTCGGTTACCGCGACGTGGAGATCGACCCACAAGGGTATCGGAGCGCGCTGACGTGAAGGCAGAAGGCAAAAGGCACAAGGTAGAAGGAGAAAAACCAGCGGATGCCCGCTGGCTCACCAGGGCATTTTCCAGATTGCGCCAAGCCCTCCGTCCGGGCTTCTGCCTTCTGCTTGCTCCTTCTACCTTCTGCCTTCTACCTTCTGCCTTTTGCGCCCCCGCCACAGGCGCGAAGATCGACGAATCCAAGGTCGTCAACACCTACTACGTCGATGCCGCCGGGGCCAACGCCGCCGACGACAACGAACACGGTACGCAGGACGCCCCGTTCCTGACGATCAAACGCGCCCTCAACGCCGCGCTACGCGACAAGGACGCCAACATCGGCGCGCGCGTCATCATCGGCCCGGGCACCTACCGCGAAACCATCGACGTCCCCGCCCCCGCCGATCGGACTGTCGACACCGACGCGCCGCTGGTCATCGAGGCCGCCGAACGCGACCAAACAATCATTGACTGCGCCGATGTCGTTAAACTCGACGCCGGATCGTGGAAAACCGGGGAACCCGCCGTGGTCATGACCTGGGGCAACGTCTCCCTCAATGGCGGAATGACGCGCAGAGCACCGCTGATGATACTGGATGGAGTCGTTTTGCGACAGATGGAACCTCCCTCGACCTTGATGCCCGGCACATTCAGCGTTGCCGAAACCCGGGGCAAAAAACCGGAGACGAAGGTACTGACACTGCCGCCAGAAGGCGTGGAGTTGACTGCCGCCAGCGTCTTTGCAGTAGGCGTGCGCACGTCAGGGCTGGCCATCTACCAGCGCAAAAATGTCATTGTGCGAGGGCTGCTAATTCAACACGCTTCGCGTCCTGACCTGGCACCGCCCTCAGGTATTTCCCGGCCGTTGGTGGGCATCGACATCACTGACTGCTCGAACGTTCTGATCGAGGATGTGCTCAGCCAATGGAATGACGGCCCCGGGTTGTCGATTACAACACAGCGGACCGACGCTCGGGATGGGGGGATTACCCTGAAGAGAGTGCGTCTTATCCATAACGGCGACAGCGGGTTCACCGGCGCGAACCTGAAAAACTTGCTCGTGGAAGATTGCGAGACTTCCTTCAACAACTTTCGTGGCGAGTGGACGGGCAACTCCGATCAGGCGGGACCGGCCGGTGTGAAGGTGCACGGCGTTCACGGTTCAACGTGGCGGCGGCAGCGCGCGGTCGCCAACTTCGGCCGCGGCCTATGGTGGTCGGGCGACTGCACCAATCTGCTTGTCGAGGACGCCGTCGTGCACGACAATCTCCTCAGCGGCCTGTTCATCGAAAACTGTCCCGGTCCGAGCGTCGTGCGCGGCTGCTTGATCACCGGTAACCGCCTGCCCGCCACGAGCAAGCCGGAGGTCTCCCAACCCGCCGCTGTATCACTCGAAGCATCGCCCGACGTGACGCTGGAAAACAACGTCGTCGCCGGCAACCTCATGCCGCAACTCGGCCTGCGCGACGTGGTCGAACGCACCGACGGCATCAACTTCGAGACCGGCGCGAAACTCACCCTGCGCGCCGAGCGCCACGTCTATCGGCACAATGCTTTCTACGGTGCGGACGCCGACCAGACCCTCGTCAACCTGCCGGTCGCCGACCGCGCGGGCAAAGGGGATTTCGCGTTCTACTACGCCACGCTCGACTCGGACGAAAACTGCTTCTGGAACGCTGCGTCGGCCGAGGTGTTTTGCACCTACGACCGCACGGCCTACCGCCGGCCGGGGATGGCACTGGCGGGTTGGAAAACGTTTCTCTCTGCGCACGCCGACGCGGGCAACGGTGGTCAGGGCGACCGCCGGCCGGAGGCGGGTTCGTCGTGGGAGGACCCGCGCTTCATGGAACCGGGCGAGGGCGATTACCGGCTCCAGGCACAGAGTCCGCTCATCGACTGGGGCCTGCCGTCGGAAGAGGGTGCCGCGCAGTAACACCGCCCGCCTCGCGCCCACGAGCGGCGGACCAAATTCCCTGCGCGCAAGATCGTTGTTGCGGAGTCAGCTTGTTTATATAAACATATTGAAATGCTGGCACCGCTGGAAACCCTCGCGCTTTCGATCAAGCGGCTCCAGCACCGCAATTACCGCGCGCTGGATGCCCGGCTCGCACCGTTGGGCATCAGCCTGGTGCAATGGAGCGCCCTGCGCGAGGTCGAGGGCAACCCCGGCGTCTGCATGCACCGGCTCGCGGAGTTGACGTTCAATTCCGACCAGGCGTTCGGCACGCTGATCGCCCGGCTATTGCGGCAGAAACTCGTCGAACGCCAGCCCGGGACGGGACGCGCGAACGTCCACCGACTGACCCCTCGCGGCCGGACCCTTCTCGCCGAAGGCCACAAACATGTGCGGCAGGTTTTGACCAAGACCTTTGCCGTGCTCACCGCCGACGAATGCACCCGGTTGCAGAGCCTGGTGGCCAAGGTGCTCGGCGAAAAAGAAACGAAAGCCGCGTCTTGTCCTCTCCAGAAGACGTATCAACGTCCGACAATCGCATCGCGGACGGGCAGAGCGAATTAGACACCCGACGACAACCACCTACCTTTGCCGATCCCATGAGCGACACCAGTGAAACCCGTGAAAACAATCCGGCCCCGCCCAAGGAGCATTTGAGCGTGCCGGCTCAGCCCGTCGCGGGCCCGTCGAACCCGCCGCCGGACGACACCGAGCAGTACAAGTCGGGTTACCGCGACGGATTCAAGGACGCCAACCAGGACAAAAAACAAGGCGGCGACAAAAAGGAGGAAGGCGGCGAAGGCCAGGAGAAAAAGGAGGGTGGCGATAAGAAGGACGACGATAAAAAGGAAGGCGATAAGGACGGCAAAGGCGGCAAGGAAAACGACGACAAAAAGAAGGGGTTTCACCCGTCGCCGCTCGCGATTTTCATCACCCTGGCCGTGGTGGTGCTGCTGGTCGTCGGCATCCTGTTGTGGTGGCACCACGCCAAAACGCACGTTTCCACGGACGACGCGTACACCACCGCGCACATCCACCAGATGAGCCCGCGCGTCACCGGCCAGGTGATCGAACTCAACGTCGAGGACAACCAGCGCGTCCACACCGGCGACCAACTCATCAAGCTCGACCCGCGCGACAACGAGGTGGCGCTCGAACGCGCCGAGGCCAACCTCACCCAGGCGCAGGCGCAAATCCTCCAGGCGCGCGCCGCCATCGCGCAGTCCCACGCCAACGTCCAGCAGGCCGACGCCGGCGTGGCGCAGGCCCGCGCGCAGCAAACGCAGGCCGGCGCGGGCTACGAGGTCGCGGGCATCAACTACGGCCGCGCCAGCAGCCTCTACGGCAAGGATTTGCGCGCCGTTTCCAAGTCCGACGTGGACACCAACAAGAGCAACCTCGACGCGCAGAAGGCCGCCTTCAACGCCGCCACCGCCAACGTCCAGTCCGCCGAGGCCAACGCCGCCGCCGCCCGCGCGATGGCCGAGAGCCGCGAGGCCGAATTGAAGGTCGCCGAGTCCCAGGTCGTCACCGCGCAGGCGGGTGTGGACGACGCGAAGTTGCAGCTTTCCTATTGCTGGGTGCTCGCCCCGTGCGACGGCCGGGTGTCGCGCCGCACGGTGGAGGTCGGCCAGCGGCTTTCCGCCGGGCAGGCGATCATGGCCATCACCGAAAGCAACGTCTGGGTGCTCGCCAACCTGAAGGAAACCCAACTCCAGAACGTGCGCGTGGGCATGCGCTGCAAGCTGCCCATCGACGCGTTCCCGAACCACACATTCATGGGTTATGTGGACAGCATCCAGAGCGGCTCGGGCGCGACGTATTCGCTGCTGCCGCCGGACAACGCGACGGGCAATTTCACCAAGATCGTCCAGCGCGTGCCCGTCAAGCTGATCTTCGACGCCGATAGCCTGAAGGGTTACGAGGACCTCGTGGTGCCGGGCCTGTCGGTGGTGCCGGTCATCGACCTGACGACCGCCAGCAACCAGGGGGAAAACACGGTTCACGGCGACCCCGCCGCTCCCAAGGGACGCAACGAAGGGAAGAAGAAATGAGCGGGGCGTCGTTCTTTGCGAAGGTGGATGGCGCTCTCCGAGCGGCATTCGTCAACGGTCGCGGCGCAGCCGCCGAACATTTTAGACGCCTGCGGCGTAGATGGGACCAACGCCGCTCGGAGCGCGCCGTCCACCTCCTGCTTGCCGCAACGCTGCTTGCCGGCTGCCACGGCGTCGGCCCCGACTACCATGGTCCACCGAAGCCCGATTCGCCCGACCCCGCCAAGTACAAGAACGCCGGCCTCAACGACAAGTGGAAGGTCGCCCAGGCCGACGACAAAAACCCGCGCGGCCCGTGGTGGGAGATTTTCCATGACCCCGATCTCGACCGGCTGGAGACGATGGCCGCCAACGGCAACCAGGACCTGCGTCTTTCCATCGCGCGCCTGGCCGAAAGCCGCGCGCAGGCCCGCGTGGCGGCGGCGGATTTTTATCCGCACGCGGATTTCAACGGCTCCTACGCCCGCCAGCGCACGTCCAACAACGAGCCGATCCAGCGCGGCCGGGCGTTGAACCTCGACAGCCTGCTCGGCGGCGGCGCCATCGGCGGCGGCACGATGGGCGGCATGAATGGAGCCAACACCCCCGCGCCGGTCCTCGATACCCAGCCGCTGACGCGCTCGTTCAGCGTCTTCCGCACGCCGGTGGACCTGAATTGGGAGATCGACCTGTTCGGCCGCGTGCGGCGCGGCTACGAGGCCGCGCGCGCGGAACGCCAGGCCGCCGAGGCCGACGCGGTCAACGTCAACCTGAGCGTGACGGCCAACGTGGCGACGATGTATTTCAACCTGCGCGCGGCCGACGCGGAGGTCGGCGTCGTCGAATCCACGATCAAGGCCCGCCGCGAGGCGCTGACCATCGCGCAGGAACGGCTCCAGGCCGGACTCACGGGCGAACTCGACGTGCAGCGCGAGCGTGCCGAACTGGCCGGCAACGAGGCCGACCTCGCCGCCGCGCAACGCGCCCGCGCCGAGATGGAGAACGCGCTTGCCACCCTCGTCGGCCAGCCCGCGAGCAGTTTCCATCTGCGCCGTCACGAGTTGCACACGACCCCGCCGCGGGTTCCCTCCGGGTTGCCCTCGGAGTTGCTCGAACGCCGCCCCGACGTGGCCGGGGCCGAACGCGAACTCGCCGCGGCCAACGCGCGCATCGGCGTGGCGGTGGCGGCGTTCTTCCCGAGGATCACGTTGACCGGCGCGGCGGGTTTCGAGAGCGCGACGGTGCTCGACGTGATCAGCCCCGGCAGCAAGATCTGGCAGATCGGCCCGAGCGTGAGCATCCCGATCTTCGAGGGCGGGCGCAACTCGGCGAACCTCGAAGCGACCCGCGCGCGTTACGACCAGCAGGTGGCGCGGTATCGCCAGCAGGTGCTCGTGGCGTTCCAGGACGTGGAGAACGCGCTGATCGACCTGCGTCTGCTCAGCGTGCAGTCCGAGGCGCAAAGCCGCGCGGTGGAGGCGTCGCAGCGCACGCTCGATCTCGCCAACCAATCCTATCGTCAGGGAGCCTCGACGTACCTCGACATCACGGACGCGGAACGCACGCTGTTCAACAACCAGCGCGTCGCCGCGCAACTCCTCGGCCAGCGTATGCAGGCGACCGTCCAGCTCATCAAGGCGCTCGGCGGCGGGTGGCACCGTTGAAGCGCGGGATGAATGCGTTTTTTCCGGTCAGGCCGCCGCCCGGCCGGTCGTTCCGGCAAACGGCAGGGATGGCTCTCCGAGCCGTCCGTGGATTTTCCGGCGAAGAGCACCGTGTGTACGCAAATCATCCAGGCCCAATCGACGGACGGCTCGGAGAGCCATCCCTGCCTTGGTTGGAGCGCCTGCGGCGCGGCGGTATCCACCGCGTCCTGACATGAACGAGTTCAGTTACCTGTCCGTCCTGCTGTCGATCATCTACGGCCTGGCCATCACGCATCTTCTGCAAGGCTGGCGCAACGCTGTCCTGCACCGCGCACGCCTGCGCGATTACTGGCCCATTCATGTCTGGGCGACCTTCCTCCTGATGGTCAACGCATTATCCTGGTGGGCAATGTTCGGCCTGCGTGACCGGCACGACTGGGAGTTCGACGAATTCGCCGTCCTCCTTGTCCACGGGATCGTTCTCTACCTCGCCTCCGGGCTTCTCTACCCGGACTTCGGCGTGGGCGGCGCGATCGATTTGCATGCGCACTATTACACCAACCACCGCTACCTTTTCTGCACGATGGCGGCCACCGTGGTCATGACGTTCGCGCGCATCTGGTGCTTTCACGCACCGGTGAACCGCGCGAACTTCGGCTTCCTCGCTTTCTATCTCGTCGCTTCTCTCGGTGCGGCCGTCACGGCGAACAAAACGTACCATCAATTCATGACGGTCTTTGTCGCGGGTTCGTTTGTCGCCTGCATCGCCCTCCTGTTCTCGCACCTGCACTGATTTTTTATGCCTGCCGACAACCAGAAAATGGACGCCACGAAGT
>CALMVM010000522.1:8729-12001 GCA_937873255.1 uncultured Verrucomicrobiota bacterium
CGATGCTCGGCGCGTTCATGGCGATCCTGGACATCCAAATCACCAATTCGTCGCTGCAAGACATCTCCGGCGGCATCTCCGCCACGGCGGACGAGGGCTCCTGGATTTCCACGAGCTACCTCATCGGCGAGATCATCACGATCCCGCTGACGGCGTGGTTCTCGAAGATCTTTTCGATCCGCTATTACCTGTTGGTCAACATCGTCCTGTTCCTGACGTTCTCGGCGTTGTGCGGCATCTCGACCAACCTCGGCGAGATGATCGTTTTCCGCGCCGGGCAGGGGTTCACGGGCGGCGTGTTCATCCCCACGGCGCTGACAGTCATCATCACCTACATGCCCAAGAACTTGCAGCCCGTCGGCCAGGCCATGTTCGGGTTGACCGCCACGCTCGCGCCGGCCATCGGGCCATACATCGGTGGGTTGCTGACCGACCGCATCGGCTGGGAATGGAACTTCTACATCAACTTCATTCCCGGCATCCTCATGTTCGCCACGGTCTTTGCCACGATCCCGAAGGAAAAGATGCGCCTCGGCGAATTGCGCAACGGCGACTGGTTGGGTATTGCGTGCATTTCCATCGGCCTGGGCGCGCTCGTGGCGATGCTGGAAGAGGGCCAGCGCAAGGACTGGTTCGGCAACGACTTCATCCGCACCTGCGGCATCCTGGCGGGGATCTTCGTGCCGGCGTTCATCCTGTTGGAAATCTTCGGCAAGCACCCGGTGGTCAACCTGCGCCTGCTCATGAGCCGCAACCTGGGCCTGTCCACCCTGGTGGCGTTCGTGCTGGGCATGGGCCTTTACGGGAGCGTTTACCTGATCCCGCTCTACCTGGGCGAGGTGCAGGGTTATAGCCCGCTGCTCATCGGGGAGACCCTGATCTGGGTGGGCCTGCCGCAGTTGCTCATCTTTCCGATCCTGCCGTTGTTGATGAAGAAGTTCGACATCCGTTTCCTCGTGTTCGTCGGCTGTGTGCTGTTCGCGGTGAGTTGTTTCATGAACGCATACATGACGGTCGATTACGCCAAGGACCAGTTCATCTGGGCGAACGTCGTGCGCGCGTTGGGCCAGCCTTTCACCATCGTGCCCATCACCGGGTTGGCCGTGGCGACGCTCGCGCGCAAGGATGCCGGAGACGGCTCGGCGATCTTCAACATGTTCCGCAATCTCGGCGGCTCGGTGGGCATCGCCATCCTCTCGACGGTGGTCACGCGGAGAGAACAGTTCCACGACGAGCGCATCGGCGAGAGCGTGACGGCGTTCAGCCTGGCGGCGCAGGGCCGGCTCCAGGCGGTGCAGGCGTCGTTCGAGGCGCGGGGGTTCGACCCGACGACGGCGATGCGACAGGCGTACGGCGTGGTCAAGCGCACGATGCGGCGCGAGGCGAACATCATGGCTTTCAACGACGCGTTTTTGATCGTGGGGGTCAGCCTCCTGCTCGGCGCGATCATCGTGTGGTTCTGCAAGAAGCCGTCGCCCGGCGCGGCGGCGGCGGCGCACTGACGGGCGGCGCGCGCTCGTCCTTGCGTTCGGGCATGAACTGGCTCCATTAGCCCTTTATGCAAAATGCGACCAACCCTTTGCGCGAAGGGCTCTCCAACCGGGCGCAAGCCAAACCCTGCGCGCTGGTCATCTTCGGGGCCACGGGCGACCTGACGCACCGCAAGCTCGTCCCGGCCCTCTATAACCTCGCCGCCGACGGCGACCTGCCGCCGGGCACGGTGGTCATCGGCTTCGCGCGGCGCGACAAGGACGACGGCGTGTTCCGCAAGGAGATGGAGGAGGCCACGAAGAAGTTTTCCCGCCAGCCCGTCCAGCAGGAACTCTGGGACCATTTCGCGCAAAACCTGTTTTACCACCGCAGCGAGTTCGACAAGGACGAGGGTTACAAGGCGCTCGCCGAACGCCTGGACCAACTCGACAAGGACCACAATCTCGGCGGCCGGCGGATGTTCTACCTCGCGGCGGGGCCGGAGCAGTTCGAGCCGATCATCACGCGGCTCAAGGGCAGCGGCCTCAACAAGCCCGGCGCGGACGGCGGCTGGTCGCGCGTCGTGGTGGAAAAACCCTTCGGCACCGACCTGCCCAGCGCGCGGCACCTCAACGAAACCGTCGGCAGCGCGTTCGATGAATCCAGCACGTACCGCATCGACCATTTCCTGGGCAAGGAAACGGCTCAAAACATCATGGTGCTGCGTTTTGCCAACGCCATTTTCGAGCCGATCTGGAACAGCCGCTACATCGACCACATCGAGATCACGGCGGCCGAGACGCTCGGCGTCGAGGGGCGCGCGGGTTATTATGAAACGAGCGGGGCGTTGCGCGACATGGTGCAAAACCACCTCATCCAACTCCTGACCCTCGTTTGCATGGAGCCGCCCACCGACCTCGGCGCGGACAGCGTGCGCGGCGAAAAGGTGAAGGTCTTGCGCTCGTTGCGCCAGTTCAAGAACGCCGACGACGTGAACAAACACGTCGTGCGCGGGCAGTACGCCGCCGGGGCGATCAACGGCCAGTCGGTGCCCGCGTACCGCGCGGAGCAGAACGTCAAGCCGGGCTCGATGACGGAGACCTTCGTAGCGATGCGCGTGCTCATCGACAACTGGCGCTGGTCGGGCGTGCCGATCTACGTGCGGGTCGGCAAGCGGCTGCCGAAATCGGCGGCGGAGATCAGCGTGTTTTTCAAGCGCGCCCCGAGCGTGTTGTTCAACGAGGGAACGCCCGACGACGAGCGCGGCGCGGACTCGAACAACGTGCTCGTGATCCGCATCCAACCCGACGAAGGGGTATCTCTGCGCATGCAGAGCAAGCTGCCCGGCGCGGCGTTGCGCGTGGAGCCGGTGAAGATGGATTTCCAATACGGCGCGAGCTTCGGCAAGGCCAGTCCGGAGGCGTACGAACGGCTTCTGCACGACGCGATGAGCGGCGACCCGACGCTTTTTGCCCGGCGCGACGAGGTGGAAGAGGCGTGGCAGTTCGTGGACGTGATCGAGCGGGCGTGGCACGGCTCGACCGAAGGCGCGAGCACGGCAGACGGCGGGCCTGCCGACGCGCCCGCGCTCTGCGAATACGCCGCCGGAAGCTGGGGCCCGCCAGAAGCCGACGAACTGTGCAAGCAGGACGGCCGCGAATGGCGGCGGTTTTGATTGCTCATCGAAAACCGCATTTCAGCCCCGGCAGGGGCGTAAGAACTTAGCCCACGGCGTGAGCCGTGGGGACACTCGCGCATAAACGGTCCAGCCCCGGCAGGGGCGTTAGAAAACACGCAGGCAT
>CALMVM010000523.1:0-298 GCA_937873255.1 uncultured Verrucomicrobiota bacterium
CTGCGCCGGTGTGGCGGCGTGGGTGGCGAAAAGATCGAGCAGCGCCGACGGCACGCTCAGGAGACCGCAAACGGCGTTCACCGTCACGGGAAAAACGCTGATCAACGCCGCCAGGGTTGTTACCGCCCAAAAACCGCCGCCCAACCACAGCAGAACGAGCGGAGCCACCGCCAGGATCGGCACCGTCTGCGCAAACATCAGATAAGGAAACACCCACCGCCGCACCCAACGCCAGCGCGCGCAGACCGTCGCGGCCAGCGACCCGGCGGCGGCGCTGCCAAGGAGCGCCCCGCCGGCT
>CALMVM010000523.1:308-11544 GCA_937873255.1 uncultured Verrucomicrobiota bacterium
GGTCGCGCAACAGGGACCGACCGACCTCCAGCGGTGTCGGCAAAAGGTAATGCGGCACGCCCGACAACCAACTCACGCCCTGCCACGCCGCCAGCAGGCCCACCGCGACCAGCAACGGCGGCAACCACCACGGCAGTGACGAGTTTCCCTGCCCGCGCCGGTTCATCGCCCGTCGTCCTTTCCGCGCTGTCGCAGGAGACGTGACACCTCCCGCACCGCCTCGAAATATGCCTCGCTTTCCCGCGTCGAATCATCTCGCGGCGCGTTGAGTGCCACCGCGACCTCGCCGACGATTTGCCCCGGACGACCGCCGAGCACCACCACCCGGTCCGCGAGGAAAACGGCTTCCGCCGCCGAGTGCGTCACGAACAGCGCGGTCCAGCCGTTCGCGTCGCGCAGGCGAAGCAATTCGGCGTCGAGCCGCTGCCGGGTCAACTCGTCGAGCGCGCCGAAAGGCTCGTCCATCAACAGCAGCCGCGGCGAACCCGCCAGCGCCCGCGCGACCGACACGCGCATCCGCATGCCGCCGGAGAGTTCGTGCGGATATTTGTCGGCGGCGTCCGCCAGGCCGACGAGCGCGAGGCGTTCGGCGGCGATTCGCAGGCGATCGCGAGCGGATGCGCCGGAGAGTTCGGGGCCGAGGGCGACGTTCGCCGCCGCCGTGCGCCATGGCAGCAGGGTCGGATCTTGAAAAACGACGGCGGTCCCTGCCCGCGCCTCGGCGGGAGAGCGGTCGTTGATCGTGACCGTTCCCCTCGTCGGGGCCAGCAGACCCGCAACGAGACGCAGGAGCGTGGTTTTGCCGCCACCCGACGGCCCCACGAACGCTACAAATTCCCCATGGCGCACCGTCAGGTCGATCCCTTCTAGGATGTCCTCGCCGCGCTCGTAGGAAATGCCGAGCCCGGTCAGGCGGACTTCCGCGCCTCGTGTTGCCGTTGTCATGGGTCCGAGCCGTCTGTCGGCGCGAACGCGGATTTTTGCCAAGGCTTTGTCGCTTTCATCGAACGGAAACGCTTTCACGCGCGAGACGCCCGATTATGTTGGGGCGCATGCCGACCGCCGCTCTCCGGATCGTTCTTATCGTGGCTGCCGCAGTGCTGATGGCCGGCTGCGGCAAACAGAAAACGTCGTCCTCCCCGCTCAAAATCCGTCTCGCGCTCGACTGGTATCCCGAGCCCGAACACGGCGGATATTTCCAGGCGTTGGCGAAGGGATACTACAAGGACGCGGGCCTCGACGTGGAAATCCTCTCGGGCACCCCGCGACTCACCTCCGAGCGCCGCGTCGCCGCAGGGGAAGCCGAATTCGGCCTGTCGTCTTCCGATCAGGTGCTCGTCGCCTGCGAACGCGGCCTGCCGCTCATCGCGCTGACGACCACGCTCCAACACGACCCCATCGGCATCATGGTCCACGCCGACTCGCCGGTGCAGACGTTCGCCGACCTTTCCGGCCGCCGCGTGGCGGTGTCGCCGGGGTTTCTCTGGTTCCGTTACATCGTCCAACACTTCGGGCTGCACGACGTTCAGGAAATCCCACCCACGTACAGCGTGGCCAATTTCTTGCACGATCCGACGTATATTCAACAGGCATTCGTGACCTCGGAGCCGTACTTCGCCCAACAAGGCGGAGCGCAAACCCGCACGCTGCTCGTGCGCGACGCCGGCTACGATGACTACCGCGTGCTGATCGGCCGGCGCGATTGGGTCGCGGCGCACCCGGACGAAACGCGCCGGCTCGTCGCGGCGGCGTTGCGCGGCTGGCGCGATTTTCTCGACTCACCCGATGCCGGGTTGGTAGAGATTCTCAAGCACAACCCGGAAACCACCCAGGCTCTGGCCGCCAACGGCGCGAAAGTCCTCCGGGAAGGCCATTTCGTGGACGGTTTCGCCGACCGGGGCGAGGCCATCGGGCAGATGACCGACCGACGCTGGCGGGAGCAGGCCGACGTTCTCAAGAGCATCGGCGCGCTGCCGGCCGGGTTCGAGCCGAGCAACGCCTACACGAACGATTTCCAGCCGAAGCCCTGAGACGTGCTACTTTTTGTCGTCCTTCTCGGCCACCTCGACGGTCATCGCGATCTCGGTGAGCACGCCCTTCGGCAACGAGGCCACCCCGACCGCCGCGCGCGCGTGCCGGCCGGCGTCGCCCAGCAGCGCCACCAGCAAATCGGACGCCCCGTTGATGACCTGCGGCACATCCACGAACTCCGGCGTCACGTTAACGTAGCCGTTGAGCATCACGACTTGTTTGATCGCGTCGAGCGAGCCGACGGCGGCTTTGACGACGGCGAGTTGGTTGAGCACGCACACCGCCGCCGAGGCGTAGGCGTCCTCAAGCGATTTGTCGCCGCCAGCCTTGCCGGTAATGAGGGTGCCGTCACCCTTGACCGAGATCGAGCCCGAGAGGAACAACAGGTTTCCAGAACGGCGGAACGGCAGGTAATTGCCCGCCCCGGCGGGTGGCGGAGGCAAAGTGTGGCCGAGGGAGTGGAGTTTTTCTTCGATCTGGCTCATGGGCCTAAACTGACGCGGCCCCTCCCACAAGGCAACCCGGCAAGTCAGAACGCCCGTGCGTACTGCGGCGGAATGGTCGATTTCAGTGCCTCCTCCGCACCGAGTTCCCTCGCGGCGTGCAACGGCCAATAAGGATCGGTCAGCAGTCTGCGCGCGAGGAGCACGAGGTCCGCGCGGCCTTCGCGGATGATGGCGTCGGCCTGCCGTGGCTCGGTGATCATGCCCACGGCGGCGGTAGCCACGCCGGCCTCGCGGCGGACGCGTTCGGAGAGAAACACCTGGTAGTCGGGCGCGACGGGAATCCGCGCGTGCGGCACGTTGCCTCCGCTCGAACAATCGATGAGATCGACGCCCTCGTTTTTCAGGCGGCGCGCCAGCTCGACCGCATCGTCCGGGGTCCAGCCGCCCTCGGTCCAATCGGTCGCGGAAATGCGCATCGTCAGCGGGAGATTTTCGGGCCACGCGGAGCGCACCGCGCGGGTCGTTTCCAGTGTGAAGCGGACCCGGTTGTCGAACGACCCGCCGTATTCGTCGGTGCGCTGATTCGACAGCGGGGACAAAAATTGGTGCGCGAGGTAGCCGTGCGCGGCGTGGATTTCCAGCCAACGGTAACCGGCCGCCAGCGACCTCACCGTGCTGGCGCGGAACGCCTCGATGATGCCGGCGATTTCCTCCCGGCTCAACGCGTGCGGCACGCGCTCGTTGGCCGGGTCGAACGCGAGCGCGCTCGGTCCGGCCGCCAGCCAGCCGTCGGCGGATTCCGGCACCTGCCCACGCCCCTCCCACGGGCGATGCGTGCCGGCCTTGCGACCGGCGTGCGCGATCTGGATGCCGGAGACCGCGCCGTGGGCGGCGATGAAGCGGTTGACCCGGGCGAGAGGTTCGATCTGCGCGTCGTTCCACAACCCGGCGTCATGCGGCGAGATGCGACCCTCCGGCGTGACGGCCGTCGCCTCGCAAATGACCAGCCCCGCGCCGCCGACCGCACGCGACCCGAGGTGGACGAGGTGCCAATCGTTCATCACCCCCTGTTCGCACGAATACATGCACATGGGCGAAACGCCGATGCGGTTGCGCAGGGTGATATCCTTGAGCCGAAATTCACTGAACAAATGAGGAGTGGTCATGAGATGCGCAGACGGAATCGGCGCGGCATCGGCGCGAGGGCGTCCCTTGTTGCGTGGGTGATCTTCGCGGCGTTCGCGGTGGCGGCGCTTCGGGCGGGCGATCCCGTGCCGATCACCGTCCAGCTCGACTGGAAGCCGGGGATGCAGTTCGCCGGCCTGCTCCTGGCCCAGGAACGCGGCTGGTATCGGGAGGCCGGCCTCGACGTGACGATCCGCGCCAACGATTTCAAGCGCCCCTACGTGAACATCGTCGCGGAGGACGACCACACGGTCGGAACGTCCGAAGCGCGCACGCTGGTCGACGCGAGGGCGCACGGCCAACCGATCCGCGCCGTGGCGACGATGTTCCAGGCCTCGCCGGTGGTGTTGGTCAGCCTCAAGGCGCGCGGGATCCGAACCGCCGACGATCTCGACGGCAAGACCGTCGGCGTTCACCGCTTCGAGGACTTCGACATGCTGCGGCTGGCCTTCAAAAAATCCTTCGCGTCGCGCCAGGTCGGATTCGACTTCAAGGAATTGTTGGCCGGCGAGGTGGACGCCGTGCCGGGTTATGTCATGGACGAACCGTTGCGACTCGCGCAAAGAGGCAACGAGGTCAACGTCCTGCCGGTGGACGCGTACGGGTGGGTCGACTACTCGCAGGTGTTATTCGTCAGCGAGGCGTTCCTGGCGAAGAACCCGGCGGCGTTGGAACGATTTCTCACCGTCACCTTTCGCGGCTGGCGCGCGGCGCTGGCAGACCCCGACGCCGCCGTAGCGATGATCGGCAAACAAGCTCCCGCAGATCTGAACGCGGCTTCCCTGCGCGAGGCCCTCCGCCGGATCGCGCCTCTGCTGACCAAGGAGTCGCCGCATCTCGGCTCGATGAAGGTCGAGACCTGGAAGCGGATCATCGCGGTGACGCCGGAGGGTGAACGCACGACGCGACAGGTCACCGTCGAGGATCTCGTCGATTTCCGATTTTTGCCGATGCTCGAAAAAGACTAGAAGCGCAGCTTGACGGTCGCGTTCATGTGGAAGGGTTCGTTGGGATAAATCAGATCGTTGTTGGCGAACGTCGAGGGCGGCGTCCAGTTGCGGGCGTCGAGGATGTTGAAGAAATTCAGGCGTAGCTCGTAGTTTTTTTGCCGGTAGTAAAGGAAACCGTTCCAGGTCACCTGCGCGGGAATGACGAGCGTGCCCTGGGTGTTGACGTTCACGTCGCCGGTCACCTGCGGACCGATGCCAATGCCGACGCCGCACGGGTGTTGTGCCACGACGTAGGCGTTGAAAAGGATGTTGGGCACGTCGGGCAGGCGATAATCGCCTTTGGGCAACGTGGCGTAGTTCGGGCTGCCGACGCCGGTGCCGCTCGCGCCGTCCACGTTGACCCCGGAAGCGAAGGCGTCGAGGTAGTTTCCCGTCTCAGAGAACGGCGTGGACGCGCGGTAGTTCGCCGCCTGCCAGGTGAAATTCCCCGTGACGGCCAGATATTTGTTCGGTTGCCACGCGGCGTCCACGTCGACCCCGCGCGCGACGATGGCGGTCTCCCCGCCCCCGCGCGGTTGGAGTTGGGAACGCGTCTGGTGATAAGCGGCGACGCCCGCGAAGAACGTGTCGTGAAACAGGCTAGCCTTCGCGCCGCCCTCGTAAAGTTCGCTCAGCCCCCGCAACGACGAGGCGGCGACGCGCGTGCGCAGATAATCGTCGCTCGCGCGGATGAACGGCAGCGCCCCCTGGTTGTTGACCGAATCGGTGCCGTTGACGCGGTCGTAGGTGAGGTAGAGCGAAACCCCCGGCCGCGGTTTGTACATGAGGCTGGCGAAGTACGATTCGTTGGCGATGAGCGTGGTGTCACGCCGCGCCGCGGCCAGCGGCCGGGTAGGATCGACGCTCTCCGGCTCCTGGTAATCCTGCGATGGGTCGAGCACCGGCCCGAGCACGGGTGAGCCCGATTGCGCGGCGATGATGTCGCAACGCACGCCGAAAATGCCGTTGAGCCACGGCGTGAAATCCACGTTGTCCTGAAGGAAAATCCCACCCTGCTCGTAGTCCTCGACCACCGCCTGTCCCGAGCCTGCGGACGCGTAATACCCCGTTTTCCCCGGAATCGTCCGCTCAGGGCCGAACAGCGTCAGACGCGAAAAGACCGGCGTCGGCTCGCCGCCGCTCAGATCGTACACGGAAAACGGCTCGTTGAAAAACGCGGCGTAGCTGCGCGAATGCTCCGCGCGCACGCTGAAACCGGCGTCGAAATGATGGCGGAACACCACCCCTCCCCCCAGCCGGGTATCGAGCGCGAACTGGAACTCCGTGCGGTTCTCGAAGGCGATGTTGGAAGGCGAATATTCCGTGTAGCCGTAGGCGGATTGTTTGCGAGATTCGGTGGACTCGCCGTAGGTCGAGTTTTTCACGGTCAGCCCGGACAGGCTGAGCGTGGCGATCAATTGCCCCAGGTAACGCGACCCCGCCGCCGAATCGCCCGGCGAGACGAGCGTCTGGTTATTGTGCAACGTGACGGTCTGGTTCGCGTAGGATCCATCCGCACCGGGATCGACCACGCCGACAAACGGTGCGTAACTCCCCAGAAACGGCCCCGCGATGTAGCGGCGGTTGTCGATGAGATCCTGCGTGACGCGATTGAAGCCGGCGTTTTCGTTGAACCGGCTCTCGTAAAACTGGCTCGTCAGGTCCAGCCGCAGGATGCTCGCCGGCAGGTACGTCAGCGCGGCGAAAACGTCCTGCACGTCATCGACGACGTTGCGGTAGTAACCGTCCGCCTCCCGCCCGAGATAGCTGACGCGGTAGGCAAGTTTGCCGGGCACGAGCGGTCCGCTGGTGTCGACCTGCCATTGATAACGCCCGTACGATTCGCCGCCGCCGGCGAAGTCGCCGAGGACGGTCGTGATTTCCGTGTGCTGGCCGTCGAAAAACGGCAGCTTGGTCACGAGATTGACGTAGCCGCCCAGTCCGTGCGACGGCGGTCCGTAGACGGCCGTGCCGGGTCCTTTGACCACGTCGATGGATTCCACCCCGTTGAAGCTCGGCGGGAAGCTACTGAAATAATAATGCTGCCGTTGCCCATTTTGATAAATCTCGGCCGGAACGCCGCGAATCTGCGGCAAACCCTCTGCGCCGAAGATCGAGGCGCTGTACGTGCCCGAGGCGAATTGGTCGAGCTGGTTGACGCTGGTGATTTGCCGAAAATCGACCTGCTCCTTGGTGATCGTGCTCACGTCGCGCGGGATGTCCACGATGTTTTGCTCGGTACCGTAGACCGAGGTGAGCGGACGCGCCGACGGCAGGATGGACTCCTCTGGCGATACACCGACGATGGTCACGCGTTCGGCCGGGTCGGTGGGGCGTACCATGTCCTGCGCATGCGAGACCGGGGCAATAGCCGCCCACCCGACCAGGACCACCGCCGCGAGATGTTTGCAGATTGTCATCCGACGCACAGTGCGGATGGAATCCGGTCCGCCCGTGTGCGTCCAATCTTTTCCGAACCCGTACGTCAACCGCTGCAGAAAGTCCGCAGCCAACCATAAACAGCCGTCGCCTCCATCGTTCCTCCCGTCGTGGACCCCGAGGCCCGGCGCGCAAGCAGCACTGGATGGTCCGCCGGGTCCTCGGGAATCCGGCCGTGCGAACCCCGGACGAGAGTCGCGTCGAGGGGAATCACGTCGAGCAGCGCCCGCAGCCCGAGTTTTTTCTTCAACAAGAAACCCACCACCCGCAAGGCCGGCCAGCGCAAGCTCGGATCGACGAAAAGCTCCGCCGGATCATAGCCCGGTTTGCGGTGGATATCGATGGTGCGCGCGAAGTCGGGCGCGCGCGCATCGTCCAGCCACCAGTAGTAGGCGAACCAACTCCTCGCGTCGGCTACGGCGATAAAATCCCCCGCCCGTTCGTGGCGGAGGCCGCGCGCCGTTTGTGCGTCGGCGTCGAGGACCTCGGCCACACCCGGTTGGTTTTCGAGCGTTGCGCGCACGTCCGGGAGAATCGACGGATCGTTCACGTAGACGTGCGCGATCTGGTGGTCCACCACGGCGAGCGCCCGGCTGCCCCCCGCGTCGAATGCCTCGGTGCCGAGTTCATCGCGCCACGCGATCCAGCCGCGCTCGCGGAAAATCCGGTTCAAGCACACGGGGCGATCCACGGCCGTGATGCCGTATTCGGACAGCACGGCGACTTCCACGCCGCGCGTTTCCAGGAAGTCGATGAGGCCGCCCGCCACTTCGTCGATGGCGCGCAAATCCCCCGAAATCACGGCGGGATCTGGTCCGTGACGCTGGAGGTTATAGTCCAGATGTGGCAAATAGACCAGTTGCAGGTCCGGGGCGTGGCGGCACTCGATCCAGCGCGCGGCGTCGGCGATCCATTGCGATGAAAGGATGCCCGCACGAGGTCCCCAGAAGGCCGGAAATGGAAAATCCCCGAGATCCTTCTTGATGTCCGCCCGCAGTTCTGCCGGCTGGCTGGCGATGTCGAAAATCTTCGCTCCGTCCGCCCGGTAGATCGGACGCGGCGTGATCGAGAAATCGACGCTCGAATACATATTGTACCACCAGAACAGATTGGCGCAGGTGAATCCCGGACGCACGGCGCGCAGATCCTCCCAGAGCTTGCGCCCGCCGACGACGCGGTTGGATTGTTTCCAGAACTGGACTTCCGCCAGCGCCCGGTCGTACCAGCCGTTGCCGACGATAAAGACGCAGTACCTCTACATCCACGACAAATACTTATAATACACGGTGCACGTAACCGCCGGAAACGCCGGCCGCACCGCCAACCGCGTTCCATCGCGCGCGAAAGCGGCTAGACGCGGCAAATGTCCCGAGTCGAGCAGCTTACCGGCCAGGCCGACCACGTTGAAGATCGCTGTGCGCCGCATGGAATAATCACGTCGCCGGCACGAACCGCTGGAACACCAACGCAAGCACGAACAACACCGCAAACCACCCCGGCCACGGCAAAAACACCGTGCACGCCGCGACCGCGCTCAGATCAACGAAAGGAATGCCCGCCAGCAACGAGGCGACGCGCCCGCCCGAGCGTCCCCCGTGCGCGCTGTAAAACACCCGGAACAACCAGAAAGCCAGATAGAGGACCAACACGAGGTTCGAGCCGCCCAGACGTGCCGCCAGAAGCGCGTTGCACACTACGGGAAGCGTGAGGAGGAGCCACGGCCAGCGCGGCGGCCGGCGGTCCGGCAGGTGCGCGCCGCGCGCCAAGGCGCTCAACCCGAAGATGTACGCCGCAAGAAGCAATCCCTCGCCCCAACCTGCGGCGAGTTGCGGCCCGGATGACGCGGCAGTCGCCAGTGGATACAGCAGACACCGGCATCCCGCCATCAACGCGAGACCGGCCGAGGTGCGTTTGTGCAGCCAATCGTAAAGAACGATGAGTGCGTCGAGCGCCACGGCGAGCAGAAGGGTCTTCCAACCCAGCGTGCCGAGCAGCAACGTCCCCGCTGCCAGCAACCCGCAGGCGGCAAACATCGCTGCTCGTCGGCTCACCAGAGCCGCCACGATGGGCCGGGAGGGGCGATGCAAGCGGTCGAATCCCTCATCGAAAACGTCGTTGAGAAACATCCCCGCCGTGTACAGCGCGCTCGCCCCCAAAATCAGCGCCGCCAGTCGTCCCCAGGACTCGCCGCCCGGCAAGTAGCCGCCGAGCCACCAGCCCGCCAGGCAGTTCGACCAGACGGTCGGCAGGTTCGACCCGCGTGAGAGCACCAGCCAGCCGCGCATGCGTTGTGCAAAGGTCGGCATGGGCATGGTTCATTCCGCCAGTCCGCGCTCGTGCAGCAGGCCGAGCGTCCAATCGTATTCGCGGACGAGTTGTTCGGTCACGCGGCCAGTTTTCAGGTTCGGCGGCAGGACTTCCCATGTGTAAGTTTCCATTTCGAGGTGCGGACAGCGGGACGGGTCGGCCGCCAGCCAATCCAACACCCCGGGCAGTTCGTCGGCGGTCGTCCCGAACGAACCGTCCGCCGGACAATGTAGCGGCACATGGAAATGCACTCGCCACTCATCCCCCACCGCGACCTCCGTGGCGAGCGCCACGTCGAGGTCCTTGTGCACGGCCGGCCGGCCGGTTCCCGAACGCACCGCGACTTGGTGCAGGTAAACATCGTCCGCGAAGGCCCGCAACCGCTTGCGCGCGGGCAGACCGTCGGTCGTCTTCAACGCCGCGCTCAGATGCAACTTCACCACGGGAATCCCCGCCCGCGTCAGCGCGGCGAGCGCCCCGGCGGGTTCCTCGAACTCCACCGCGAAGTGGCACGCGTCGAAACAAACGCCGAACTGGTCCGGGAACGATTGCACCAGGGGTTCGAGAAACCGGATCGTCTCCGCCGTGTTCTCGAAAAGCCCGAGCGGTTCTGGCTCCAGTGCCAGCCGCAGACGCCGGTCGGTCCGCCCGCTGACCTCCGCCGCATGCACCGCGCAGTGGATCAGGTTCGCGTAGATTTCGCGTAAATTCCCTTCCACCCGGTCGGGTTCGATGAATTCCTTGAACGAACCCGGCAGCGTGCTGACGCTCCCCTCCATGTCCGCCGGCAACAGCGCGCCGAGCAAATCCAGCAACCGGCAGGTGTAGGCCAAGCGTTCGGGGGTGGTCCAGTCGGGCCGGTACACCGCTTCCTTGACGGGCGCGCCGTGAAACGTCCCGTACGGGAATCCGTTGATCGTGAACACGTAGCACCGCTCCCGTTCCAGCCAGCACCGGAACGCCGCGAGGTTCTCCGGCCGCGACAGTTCCCGCGATGCCCGGTCGCCCAGGCGCAGGCCGATGCCGTACTCTTCACCAGGGGCACAGACCTCGTCGCGGACTGCGAGCGTGTCCGTGCGCAGGGCCGCGAAAACTTCCGCCCACGTCTCGCCCCGATGAACGTTGGTGCAGTAGGCAAGGTGCAATCCGTGGGCGAGACGCATATCGGCGGGCCCGCACGCTCTCCCAGACCGGTCTTCACTGCCAAACGAAATCCAACTCTTAAATTAGGCGGAACTTCGGACTTTGCCCCAAAAACCGACACGGGTTGCCGAAGATCAGCCGATCCACGTCCGCCTCGGCGTGGCCCCGGCGGCGAAGTTCCAGCGCGGTCTTCGGCACGGCCAGCGGATTGCTCACGCCCCAGTCGCACGCGCAGTTCAGCCACAACCGTTCGCCGCCCCACACCTCCAGCATGTCGGCGGCGCGCGCGGGCGTGCACTTGCTCTCGGGATAGAGAGTGATCCCACCCCAGAAACCGGCATCGAGCACCGCACCGACCGTGTGTTCCTCCACATGATCGATGAGCACCCGACCCGGGTCGATCCGGCCGTCCGACTTCAAGAGGTCCACGATCAGGCGGGTGCCCTTGTGTTTGTCCTCCAGGTGCGGGGTGTGGACGAGGATCAGTTCCCCACGCCGCGCGGCGAGATCGACGTGGCGCTCCAAAACGGTGAGTTCGTTACGGCGGTTTTTGTTGAGGCCGATCTCGCCGACGCCGAGGACGTTGGGGCGTCGCAGGAACTCGGGGATGAGGGCGATCACCTCCCGGGAAAGTTTGACGTCCTCGGCCTCCTTGGCGTTGATGCACAGCCAGCAGTAGTGGCGGATGCCGAACGG
>CALMVM010000524.1 GCA_937873255.1 uncultured Verrucomicrobiota bacterium
GCAGCGTGCGCGGGCGCGCGCTGCACTGCCGCGCCGGGTGGTCGCCGGGGGCGTACGGTTAGAACACCCGGCCCCACGCGAAGCCGAAGCCTGGCCCGGCGAGTTCGGCCTCGACCGCGCGGCGGAGGGCGTCCTTGGCGCGGGCGTAGGGAGAGAGCGGTTCGAGCGGGGTGGTCGTCTCGTGCGAAGGGTGGCCGTCGATGCGGTACTCGATGCAGGTGCCCAGCGCGACAGCGTGCGGGAGGCCGTTTGCCGCCAGCCGGCGCAGGAAATCGACGCTCCAGCGCTCGTAATCGGCGTTGAGCGGGGATTCCATGTAGACGCCCGGCTCCGCGATCCAGGCGGCGTGCAGACAACCCTCGGGCGCGAATGCCTCGATGGCCTCCCACGGCGGCGTTTCGAGCGAACCGGCCAGCCAGCGCAGGCCGTCCTCGTCATTCCCCGGACGCCGCGCGAGCGCCGCGATTTCGTGTCCGTGCGCCCGCGCCAGACGCACGAACGCCCCGCCGATGAACCCGGTCGCCCCCGTGACAAGCAGTTTCATCGCAGTTCGGCCAGCGAGGGTAGCCCCGCGTCGCGCGCGGAAACCTGCGCGACCTCGCGCGGCCAGCGAATGCCCACCTGCGGATCGTCGTGGCGCAGGCCGCGCGCGAGTTCGGCGATGTACTCGGCCGACATCTGGTAAAACACCTCGCAATCCTCAGTCAAACACTGGAAGCCGTGCGCGAACCCTCCCGGCACGTAGAGCTGCCGGCCGTTGCGCGCGGTCAGTTCAAAACCCTCCCACCGGCCGAACGTCGGCGAGTCCGGCCGCACGTCCACGAGCACGTCGAAGATCGCCCCGGCGGCGCAACGGATCAGCTTGATCTCGGGGTGCGGCTCGGCCTGGAAATGCATCCCGCGCACCGCGCCGGCCTGCCGGGTGAGCGTCAGGTTGCACTGGGGCCAGCGGGTGTTCAGGCCGGCGGCGGCAAATTCCTTGTCGCAGTACGTGCGCGCGAGGAAGCCGCGTTCGTCGCCGCGCGGTTCGAGTTCGATGCACCAGAGGCCGGCGAGCGTGGTGGGGTGGAATTTCATGCGCTCAGACGACGCGCACGGTGGGGATCGGCACGATGAACTTGCCCCCCTTCGCGCGATACCCAGCCTGTTGGGCGAGGATTTCGTCGGCGAAATTCCACGTCAACAGCAGCGTGTAATCAGGCTGGCGGGCGACCAGTTCCTCCGCCGGCACGATGGGCACGTGCAACCCGGGACTGTATCGGCCCTGCTTGTACGTGCTGCGGTCCGACATGAACTCGAACACCCCCGGGTCCGGCGGGTTCACGAAGTTGAGCAGCGTGCTGCCCTTTGCCGAAGCGCCGTACGCGGCCACGCGCCTGCCCTGTTTTTGCAAATCCGCTAGCAAGGCAAGGAGATCGCGGCGGATCGTGTCCGCGCGCGCGGAGAAATCCTGGTAGAACGCGCTCGTCTTCACCCCGTGGCGTTCCTCCTCCTCGCGCAATGCCGCCACGCTCGGGCGCACGGTCTGCTCGCCCGCGCGGCCCGCGTAGAGCCGCAACGAACCGCCGTGGATCGGCAGGCGCTCGACGTGGAAAATCTCCAGCCCGTGTTTGGAAAAAAGCTCCAGCAGCGGGATCAGGTAAAAATAAAAAACGTGCTCGTGGTAGATCGTGTCGAACTCGCAGTTCTCGACGAAATCGCCCGCGTACGGGAACTCCAGCGCGACCCGGCCGCCGGGCTTGAGCAACGTGCGCAGGCCAGCGACGAAGTCGTTCGTGTCCGGCGCGTGCGCGAAGACGTTGTTGCCCAGGATGAGGTCGGCCGACTTGCCTTCCGCCACGAGGGCTTGCGCGCACCGCTGGCCGAAGAATTCCACGCGCGTGTCGATGCCGTTGTCGCGTGCGACGGCGGCGATGTTGGCGGCCGGTTCGATCCCCAGGCAGGGCACGCCGCGCGCAACGAAATTCTTCAAGAGGTAGCCGTCGTTGCTGGCGATCTCCGCGACGAAGCTGTCCGCGCCCAGTCCGAACTCCGCCGCGTGCTGATCGACCGCCGCCCGCGCGTGGCGCAGCATGGCGTCGGAGAACGACGAGAAGTACAGGTACTCGGAAAACAGCTCGGTCGGCGGCACGAGGTCCACGATCTGGAGCAGCCAGCAGCGGTGGCATACCGCCAGACGCAACGGGAAACGCGGCTCCGGTTTGCCGAGGTCCTCGGCGCGCGGGAGGTTGTTGGCCAGGGGCTGCCGGCCGAGGTCGAGGACGAGTTCGCCCTGCGTGCTCCCGCAGGCGCGACAGGAAAATCGGAACGTTTCGGCGGTGTTCACCATTTTTTCCAGGGGGCGTTGCCCGATTGCCACATGCCGGTGAGGAGTTGCTGCTCGCGGAAGGTATCCATGCACTGCCAGAATCCGGGGTGCTGGTAGGCGCAGATTTGTCCCTCGGCGGCGAGTCGGTTCATCGGGTCGCTCTCCAGCACGGTCTCGTCGCCGGCGATGTAGGAGCCGATGCGCTTGTCCACGACGAAGAATCCGCCGTTGATGAACGCCGTCTGTTGTTCGGGCTTCTCCTTGAAGGAGGTGATCTGCGGGCCGTCGAGCGTCAGGTCGCCGAAGCGGCCGGCGGGCTGGACGGCCGTGACCGTGATAATCGGCCGGTGCTCCTGGTGAAAAGCGATGGAGGCATTGATGTCGCTGTCGGTCAGTCCGTCGCCGTAGGTGAGCAGGAACGTGTCGTCCTGCACGTAGGGCAGCGCGCGCTTGAGCCGGCCGCCGGTCTGCGTGGTCGCGCCGGTGTCGAGCAGCGTGACGGTCCAGTCCTCCTCGTCGTGGGTGTTGTGGTACTGGATCTCGGGATGCGGACCGAGGCGGATGGTCACGTCGCTGGTGTTCCAGTGGTAATTGCGGAAATACTCCTTGATGACCTCGCCCTTGTAGCCCAGGCACAGGACGAACTCCTTGTGGCCGGCGGCGGCGTAGAGTTTCATGATGTGCCAGAGGATCGGCTGGCTGCCGACGGGCACCATGGGCTTGGGGCGGTACTCGGTTTCCTCGCGCAAGCGTGTGCCGAGTCCGCCGCAGAGAATGACGACTTTCATTGGTTGGGTGGATCGTTTGTCGTTTCCGGCCGGGAGTTGCAGACAGTTTCCGCTTTAGATCACGTCCGCGAACGTGCGTTCGGTGCGCCGGAAGTACCAGACCCCGCTGGCGGTCAGCACCACGGCCACCAGGACGGAGAGGATCACTTCCCGCGCCGACAACGGCGAGCCGCCGCGCGAGAGCGACCAGCGCGTGCCGTCGATGACGCCGACCATGGGGTTGAGTTCGTAGAGCCAGCGCCATTGGGCCGGCACCACGCCGCTGCCGAAGCCCACCGGCGAGATGTAGAGGCCGAACTGCACGATGAACGGCACCACGTAGCGGAAGTCGCGGTACTTCACGTTGAGCGCCGCCAGCCACAGGCTCGCACCGACCGACACGGCGCAGGCCAGGAGCGTGAACGGCAGCAAGCCCACCAGCCGCCAGTCCGGCAGCACGCTGTAGCCGATCATCAAGAACGCCAGCAGGACCAGCGAGATCAGGAAATCCACCAGGCTGACAATCGTCGCGCTGGCCGGCACGATGAGCCGGGGGAAGTACACCTTGGAAATCAGGTTCGCGTTGCCGATGAGGCTGTTGCTGCCCTCGGTGAGCGCCGTGGCGAAAAGCTGCCACGGCAACATCCCGGCAAACACCATCACCGGGTAGGGCAACCCGTCGGACGAGAGCCTGGCGAGCTTGCCGAAGACCACCGTGAAAACGATCATCGTCAACAACGGCCGCAGCACCGCCCAGGCCACGCCGATCACCGTCTGCTTGTAGCGCACGAGCACGTCGCGCCAGGCCAGGAAATAGAACAACTCGCGGTACCGGAACAGGTCGCGCCAATATTGGCGCTCGCCCCGGCCGGCTTCGATGATGAGAGTTTCGGCTTCCATCGCTAGGACTCGAAAAACGTTTCCTCCAATTGCAGGCAGAGCGCGTGGTAGATCGGCAGGTGGAATTCCTGGATTTCGACGACGCCGTCGGCGGGCACGCGGATCGCCACGTCGGCGTGGGGGAGGAGTTTGCCGCCCGTGCGGCCGGTGAGGAGGATCGTCTTCATCCCGCGCGCATGGGCGACGACGCTGGCGTTGAGGACGTTGCGTGCGTTGCCCGAGGTGCTGATCCCCAGCAGCGCGTCGCCGGCCCGGCCCAGGCCGTGGACCTGCTGCGCATAGATCATGTCGCCGTGAACGTCGTTGAGCACGGCGGTGCCGAGGGCGACCGACGAGGTCAGCGCGATGGCCGGCAAGGCCCCTTGCAGCCGCGCGGCGATCTCGCCGCCGAGGTCCGCGCCGCCGGCGGCCACGAGGCGTGCCCCTTCCGTCGCCGGGAGCGGGCGGCGCTTGAGGAAACCCTTCATCAACTCCCCGACGATGTGCTCGCAGTCGGACGCGCTGCCGCCGTTGCCGCAAAGCAACAGCTTGCCGTCCGCGCGGAAAAGCCCGGTGAGCAACTCGACCGTCGCGCGCAGGTCCTCGCGGCAGACGGCCAGCGTGGGGTAGCGTTCGATCAGGCGGTGGAGATGGTCGGGCATCGGGGAAAGGACGGGGCGAACCTACGGTCGCGTCAGCCTTTCGTCCAGGCCGCGCCGACGCTGCGGGCCGCCTCGCTGTATTGGCGGATCTGGTCCTGCGTCAGGCGCTTGAAGTTCGCGCTCTGCTTGTACATCCGCGCGTCCCGGTACCACGCCATCGTGTAGCGGACGGTCGCGGCGAAGTCCCACACCGGCGACCACCGCAGGTAGCTCTGCGCCTTGTCGATGGAAAGCTGGAGCAGGTTCGCCTCGTGGACGGCGTCCGGGTCGCTGCGGTCCTCCCAACCGCCGGGCCAGTGGCGCAGGATTTCCTGGACGAGTTCGCCCACGGTGCGGTTGGCGGCGGCGGTGGGGCCGAAGTTGTAGGCACCCGCCAGCGCAGCGCCGTGGTCGTCGCGCGCCAAGCAGGCGGCCAGCCACAGGTAGCCGCCGAGCGGTTCGAGGACGTGCTGCCAGGGACGGGTGGCGTGGGGGTTGCGCACGGCGATCTTTTCCGAGTACTGCAACGCGCGGATGCAATCGGGCACGATGCGGTCCAACGCCCAATCGCCCCCGCCGATGACGTTGCCCGCCCGCGCGCTGGCGACCCGCACCGGACCGCCCGCCGCGAAGAAGCTGCGCCGATACGCGCTCGTGGCGAGTTCCACCATGCCCTTGCTCGAACTGTAGGGATCGTGCCCGCCCATCGGGTCCTCCTCGCGGTAGCCGTAGACCCATTCGCGGTTTTCGTAGCACTTGTCGGTGGTGACGACCACCGCCGCGCAGGGTTTTTCCAACGCGCGCAGGGCCTCCAGGACGTGGATCGTCCCCATGACGTTGGTCGCGTACGTCTCGACCGGCTGCGCGTAGGACAACCGCACCAGCGGCTGCGCGGCGAGGTGGAACACGAAATCGGGCTGCGCCGCCTGCACCGACGCCTCCACCGCCTCGCGGTCGCGCACATCGCCGATCTGGTGGTCCACCCGGATGGCGAGGCCAAGCTGGTCGAAAAGCGAGGGCTCCGTCGGCGGCGTCAACGCGTAGCCGTGGACGGTCGCTCCGAGTCCCAGCAGCCATTCCGCCATCCACGCGCCCTTGAACCCCGTGTGCCCGGACAACCACACCGACCGGCCGCGGAAACAATCTCCGAACGTTACCATAAGGGATGGCCGGCGGGGCGGGGGAGAATCGTCATGGGTTGGACGGGGG
>CALMVM010000525.1 GCA_937873255.1 uncultured Verrucomicrobiota bacterium
CCACCCCCCCCCGCCACCCCCCGCCCCCGGTTTGCAATTCGGCTTCTCCTCGCTCGGCTGCGTCGCGCTGTCCCCGGCCGAACTGCGCGCCCTGGCGGCCAGACACCGCAGCCGCTTCGTCGAGATTCGCGGCCTGGGCGGTTCGCTGGACCTCGTCGCGCAACTCGCCACCCAACCCGGCGGCGGGGCAGCCGTGCGGGATTTCTTCCTCGAATCGGACGTGCGTGTGATCCTTGTCGGCTCGTCGTTCCAACTGGCCCGCGCGCCCGAGTCCGCCCGCGCCGGGCTCGCCGCCGAAGCCGAGGCAGGCGAGGCGCTCGGCGCGCGCTGGCTGGGGGTCTTTGGCGGCGGCTGTGGGGGCTATCCGTCCCCCCCCTACCGCGCCGCCAACGCCCGCGCCCACCGCGAGTGGTTCGCCCGCCTGCGCGCGGAACACGGCTGGCGTATCGATCTGCTCATGGAAACGCACGACGCCTTCAGCGGCACGGCCGAGATCCGCGCGTTTTTCGACGGCACCGGCGGCCCGATGCCGCTCCTCTGGGACACCCACCACACCTGGAAGGTTTCCGGCGAACGACTCGCCGACACCTGGGCCGCGCTCGGCGACCACGTGCGCCACGTCCACGTCAAGGACAGCGTTTCCCGACCCTCCGACAACCAGGCTTACACCTACGTCGCGCCCGGGCAGGGCGAGTTCCCGACGGCGGAATGTCTCACGCTGCTGCGCGAGGTCGGCTTCGACGGCGTGGTTTCGATGGAATGGGAAAAACACTGGCACCCCGCGCTCGCGCCGCTGGACGAAGTGCTGCCCGAATGGAACCGCGTCACCGCGCCGTTTCGCCGCGCGCCGGGCCGCCCGGGGCCTTTCGTCGCGCCCCGGCTTCTGCTGGGTTGCGATTTCGATCAGGCGAAGGTCGTGCCGTCGGCCGGGCCGTAATTTCCACGGCGGGGCCGAACAATACGAGGACATCGAATTCGCCGGGGCGTCCGCCGCGCCGGTGGATTTGCACGCCGCCACGCCCGCCGCGCCGCACCTCGGGAAGCTGCGCATCTATTTCCAGGAAGGTGATGCCTCCACCGGCCGGTTCTACGCCGCCGTCACGCCCAAGGGCGGCGCGCACACCGTGCTGTTCGATGTGCGCGGCCCCACGCACCACCCCGACAATCCCGCGCCCACGGGGCTCAAGCAATTCAGCCTCCTGAAGCTCTACACTTCCGGCGAGTTGGTGGACTGGCTCAAGGCCCGGGGATCGGCCTGCGAGATCGACTGGGACGACCTCGAAATCTGGCAGGGGCGCACGCCGGAAACGATCTGAAGCGGTTGCCGAATCGCGTTCGCAGTGCCCTCGTCGTCAGGAAATGCGGCGTCAGTTGCGGAGGTGGCGATCTGGGACTTTCGATTTGTCACCGTTGGTCCGCGGTTGCGATTCGTCTTGGCGTGGAAATTCGAGGTTGCCCAGTGGCACGCCTAGCAGGAACAACGTTTCCGGCGATAGTTTGCCCGTCATTTCAAGGGAACGCTCGCATTGGAAACGCAGAATCGCGTCTTGGGTTGTGCGCCCCATCCTACGGTATTCGTCGCCTCCCTCGAATATCACATATCTATTGAACCTATCGAACCTCCCCGACCCTCCCCCCAGGAAGGTCCTGCCGTCACTGCGCTTTTCTGTGGCAAGCGCTAGCTGGACTTTCTCCAATATTTCCGGCGTGATAGGCGTACCGGGGTCTCCCAACTCCTCCAGACGGAAGAACAAATCCTTTTCGCCCCGGGTTGCCAAGGCTATCAGCTTGCCAGTCGCGGCGGCGACGGTGTCCTTCACAAAATCCCTTTCCGCGAAGTCGGCCGGGACGGTCAGCGCCTTTTGCAAGGCGTCCGTGTATTTGCCGGCGGCCAGCAAGGACCAGACATTCGCGCACCAGCCCATCTCCGGGTTGGATGGAAACTGCTTGAGGACCCCGCCCAGCTTGTCGCGCACGCTCTCGGCCAAGCCGACTTTGGGCGCTTTGAGGTATTGTCGAACCTCGGGCCGAATCTGGCCCTTTTTCGTCGCCAGGAAGGCGTCCGTCATCAGCCGCAACTCCGCGATGCTCCGCAGGCATTCGGCGGCCTCGGCGCCATAGTAAAGGTAGTCTCCAACATTGGCTTCGACCTCGTCGAGCTTTTTGCGCGCGTCGTCACCCCAGGGTTTGGCGGGGTCTTTTTCGACGACGAGAGTTTTGACCTCCGCGAGCTTGTCGAACTGCTTCTGGCCGACGCTGTCCTTGCCTTTCCAGTCCGAGTCAAGATGCTGGCGGCGGATGAACAGCGAGGATTCGAGTTGCGCGAATGGCGGTTCGGCGTCGGGAGAGCTTCCGTAAAACTTTCTGTAATCCTCGACCTCGGCCGATAGAACTTCCCAGGTTTTGGGCGTGTCCGGTTTTTTGATCGCCGCCAGCAGCGCGTCGTATCTGGCGGTGCGCGCACGCTCGTCAGCGATGGGTTGCGCACCCGGCGACGGCTTGGACGACGGAGAACGTCGCGGCTCGGCGACGGTCGTCTGCGTCGGCGTTGGCGAGGCCGTGGAAGTGATCGCAGGGGATGGAGTCGGGTCCACCCGACGGTATTGCCAATGAACGACGAGTGCCGCCGCCATTCCCAGCGCGACGAGCGAGGACACGAGCTTCCACGGGAAATGTCCGCGGGGCGGCGGGGCCGTCATGGCCGGCGGTCGGTTCGGCGGCGGGGTCACACCAGTTCCCGCCGCCGTCGCCAGCGCCTCGGCGAATCGTTTCGCGCTGCCGCCGTACCTTTCGCCTCCGTCCCCGAGCGCGCCGCGCAACAGAAAGCTGCCCGCTTCACCGACGGCCGGGAGCGGCTTGAGCACATCTCCCCGCCCGATGTCCGGCGGGTGGCCGTCGAGCAATTCATACACGAGCGACGCCAGTGCTTCCACGGCATCGCGGGGCCGACGCGGCGCGGGCGGCTGCGTCGCGTCGAGCGCGACCGTCTCCCCACCGTTGGATTCCTCGCCGATGCGCGGCTCCAGCCGGTAGTCCGCGCAAATCGCCGGCCACTCCGCCGGCCGCGCCAACGCGGCGGACGGACGCACATCCTCCTGCGACGACGACCCGGCCGGCGCGTATGACGGGAAAACCGCACGCACCCGGCGTGGCGTGAATTTCTCCAGCGCCTCCGCGCCACTCGCGGCGAGATCGTCGGCGATGGCGGCCAGCGAGCCGAGCAGCGGACACACCTCGCCCCACGCCAATTGTCCGCGCTGGCGCAGGAGTTCTTCCAGGTTGAAGGAATACGGCGCGGCGAGCGGTTCTTCCGGCGCGTCGGCGCGCCGGCCGATGGCTTCCAGGCATTGCTCGATCCGCGTGCGCAACTCCACAGCCGTCTGCGGACGCGCGGCTGGGTCCTTTTCCAGCATGTCGCCGAGGAGCCGTCGCACGGGCGCGGGGATTTTGGCCGCTTCGAGCACCTCCATCGGTGGCTCGGCGCTGACGTGCTTGCTCTGCAACTCGAAAATCTGTTCCGCCGATTTCCGTCCCGCCGTGGGCTGGAAGGGCGGCTGTCCGATCAGCGCGAACCAGAGCGTGACGCCCAGGCTGTAGATGTCGCTGCGCGCATCCGCTTCCAAGTATTGGCATTGCTCGGGGCTGCCGTAGAGCGGGGTGAAACCCGCCCGCTGGCCCGGCTGGGTGAGCTGGCCCGCCGAGAGGTTGTCGCCGACCGATTTGGCGAGGCCGAAATCGATCAGCTTTAGCACCTCGGCTTCTCCCCCTTCCTCTTCCTCCGTGAACATGAGGTTGGCCGGCTTCACGTCGCGGTGGACGAGGCCGTTGCGATGGGCGGCGCGCAACGCGCGGGCAGCCTGGTCGATGACGGCGAGCGCGTTGGCAACCGGGAACGGCCCCCGCTTGGCGACCCGCTCCTCCAGGGTGTCGCCGCCGATGAATTCCATCGCGTAATAATACTGCTGCCCGACCTCGCCTAGGTGGTAGACCGTGGCGACGTTGGGATGACGGATGGAAGCCGCGATCTTCGCCTCGCGCACAAATCGGTCGCGGGCGAGGATGTCCCGGTTGAGCAACTCGGCCTTGATGACCTTGAGCGCGACGATCAGGTCGAGGCTGGTGTTGACCGCCTTGTAAGTGATGCCCATACCACCGGACCCGAGCTTGTACGGGCGACCGTCGGCCGTCCGCACGATGCGGTAGGATTCGTACTGGTCGATTTCTTCCTCGGGCATGGCGTATCGCGGTGGTGGGAAGTAGTATCCATCCGCCAATGACGTGGCAAGCAGACGCTTGGACACCGCCTTCGCGGTGGTCCGCTTGACCTCTGCGCCATGCGGGCGGTACGCTCGACGCCCGAGGACCACGGCCTACGCGCGACATATCGGCGCAAGGACAATTACTGGCAATTCCCCGAGTTCGCGCAACGGTCGCTAACCAGTCTCTCGTTCGTGCCCGATCAATTCACGCTGATGACTTTCCCGCTCGACTTCCATGGCCGCGACGGCTCTCCGGTCCAGGCGGTGGTGGTGATCGATTAGGAACGGCTCGGAAAACCATCCCCACCTTATTTGGATGCCTGCGGTGCAGGAGCTTCCGCCACGGGCTGCGGCTGCGGCTCCGGCGATTTTTTCTCTTCGGCCGGCGGCGGTGGCGTATCACCCTTCGGCGGGTCGTTCTTCTTTTTGCCGTGGCCCGTCAGCCGTTCGATCACGGAAAAAAACACCGGCGTCAGCAGCAGGCCGAAGAACGTCACGCCGATCATCCCGCTGAACACCGCCGTGCCGAGCACCTGCCGCATCTCCGCGCCCGCGCCCGTGGCGACCACCAACGGCACCACGCCGAGAATGAACGCGAAACTCGTCATCAAAATCGGCCGCAGCCGCAACCGCGCGGCGTCGACCGCCGCCGTGTCGCGGTCCTCGCCGGCGTCCACCTTTTGACGCGCGAACTCCACGATCAAAATCGCGTTCTTGCAGGCCAACCCGACGAGTACCACGAAAGCGATCTGCGTGAAAATGTTATTGTCCATCCCGCGCAGCAAAATCCCCCCCAGCGCCGAAAATAGACACATCGGCACGATGAGGATGATTGCCAGCGGAAGGCTCCAACTCTCATACTGCGCGGACAACGCCAAGAACACGAACAACACGCACAGCGGAAAGATGAAAAGCGCCGTGTTGCCCGCGAGTTTTTCCTGCAACGAAAGCTCCGTCCACTCGTAGCCGAACTGCTCCGAGAGCACGTCTTTCGCGGCCTTCTCCATCTTGGCGATGGCGTCGCCGGAGCTGACTCCGGGCAGGGTCGATCCGTTCACGTCCGCGCTCGGATAGATGTTGTAGTGCATGATCTTGTCGGGCGCGTTGATCTCTTGCACGTCGAGGAGCGTGCCCAGCGGGACCATGCCGCCGGTGGCGTTGCGCGTGTAGAGGTTGCGGATCTGGTCGGGACCGACGCGGAAGGCCGAGTCGGCCTGCATGTTCACCTGGTAGGTGCGCCCGAGGAAATTGAAGTCGTTGACGTAATACGACCCGAGATTGGCCTGGAGCGTCTGAAAGACCGATTCGATAGGCACGTTGAGTGCCTCGGCTTTTTCGCGGTCGATGTTGAGGTAGATTTGCGGCACCTGGGGATGCAGCGTGGTGTAAAAATTGGCGAGGCCGCCCTCCTTTTCGCCCGCCGCGATGACGGCGTTGGCCATCTGGTTGAGCGCGTCGATGCCGGCGGCGCGACGATCCTGCACCTGGAGCTTGAACCCGCCCGCGTTGCCGATGCCCTGCACCGGCGGCGGCGGCACGACCACGACGAACGCATCCTGGATGCTCGACACCAGCCCCTGCACTTTGCCCAGGACGGCCATCATCGTTTGTTCGGGGTGGCCCTTGCGTTCGTCGAATGGTTTCAGCGGCAGGAAGATCGTCAGCGTGTTGGAGCGATTGGTGAAATCCAGCGCGGACAGGCCGGTGATTTCCACCGAGTTGCTGACGCCGGGCACCTTGAGCGCCATCCCCGAGATTTGTTTGCGCACGGCCTCGGTGCGCTGCAACGACGCGCCGTCGGGCAACTGCGCGACGCAGATCACGTAGCCCTGGTCCTGCGTGGGGATGAACCCCGCCGGGATCGTCTTGAAGCCGACGCCCGTCAGCAACAGCAGCCCGGCGTAGACCAACAGTGCCACGAACGAAAACCGGATCAGGCGTTGCAAAACCCAAGTGTAGCCGCGGTTCGTGGCGTCGAAGGCCTTGTTGAACAGCCGGAAGAACCAGCCGAGCATGAACTCGATGCCGCGCGTGAGCCAATCCTTCTTCGCGGTGTGCGGGCGCAGCAGCATCGCGGCGAGGGCGGGCGAGAGCGTCAGCGAATTGAACGCGGAGATCAGCGTCGCCACGGCAATCGTCAGCGCGAATTGCCGGTAGAACTGCCCCGTCAGCCCCGAGATCAGCGCCGTGGGCACGAACACCGCCGTCAGCACGACGGCGATGGCGACGACCGCGCCGCTGACCTCGTCCATCGCCTTCTCGGTGGCTTCGACGGGCGAGTGGCCCTCGTTGAGCCAGCGCTCGACGTTCTCGACGACCACGATGGCGTCGTCCACGACGATGCCGATGGCCAGCACCAACCCGAAAAGAGACAGGTTGTTGAGCGAGAAGCCGAATACCTTCATCACCGCGAACGTGCCGATCAGCGACACCGGCACGGCGCACAACGGGATGATCGTCGCGCGCCACGATTGCAAAAAGACGAGCACCACGATGATGACCAGCACGATGGCCTCGATGAGCGTGTGCAGCACCGCGTGGACCGACTCCGCGATGAACGTCGTCGGGTTGTAGGCAATCTCGTATTTCAGCCCCGGCGGGAACGTCGCGGAGAGCCGCTTCATCTCCGCTTGCACGCTCTCGGCGGTCTGGAGGGCGTTCGCGCCGGGCAACTGGAAAACGCCGATGCCCACGGACGGCTGGCCGCCGAGGTAGGAGCCGTTGACGTAGGTCTTGGCGCCGAGTTCCGCGTGGCCCACGTCGCCGAGGCGCACGAGCTGGCCGTTGCTGCCGCGCTTGACGATGATGCGCTCGAATTCCTTCGGGTCCGTGAGCCGGCCCTTGGTGTTGACGATGAGCTGGAAATCCGTGCCGGGCGGGGCGGGTTCCGCGCCGAGCGTGCCGGCGGCGACCTGGACGTTCTGCGCCTGCACGGCGTTGATGACATCGCCGCTGGTCAACCCGCGCGCATACATCTTGTCGGGGTTTAGCCACAGCCGCATCGAATACTCGCTCGCGCCGAAGATCGTCACGCTGCCCACGCCCTGGATGCGCTTGATGACCTCCTGGACCTGGAGCACGGCGTAGTTCGCCATGTAGAGCGAGTCGTACTTGTTGCCGTCGGACAATAGATTGACGACCAGCATGATGTTAGGCGACTGCTTCTGGACGGTGACGCCGATGCTGCGCACCTCCGCCGGAAGCTGCGGGGTGGCGATGGCGACCCGGTTTTGTACCAGCACCTGCGCGGTGTCGAGGTTCGTGCCGAGCTTGAAGGTGACGGTGAGCTGCATCGTGCCGTCGCTGGCGCTCTGGCTGCTCATGTAGAGCATGTTCTCGACCCCGTTGACCTGCTGCTCGATGGGCGTGGCGACGGTGTCGGCGAGCGTCTGCGGATTCGCGCCGGGATACACGGCGGTGACGACCACCGTTGGCGGCGCGATCTCGGGATACGACGCGACCGGCAGCGTCACGTACGCCAGTCCGCCCAGCAGGACCAGCACGATGGACAGCACGATGGCGAAGATCGGCCGATGGATGAAGAAACGAGCAAAATTCATGGAGTCGCGGGGCCGGTCCTACTTGCCGCCGTTGTTCACCGTCGTCCGCTTTTCCAACTGATCGGAGGCAAACTTGTTCATGTCGCCCGCCTCCGGTTTGACCTCGCTGCCGGGACGCGCCTTCATGATGCCGTTGACGATCACGCGGTCGTCGGGTTTGAGCCCCTCCGCGACGATGCGCAAACCATCCACGACCTGCCCGAGCGTGACGGGGCGCTGCTCGACCTTGTTGTCTCCGCCGACGACGAGGACGAATTTTTGCCCCTGGTCGGAGCCCACCGCGCGGTCGGTAATCAAGAGGCCGTCGGTCTCGCCGCTGGTGGGGATCTGCATGCGGATGAACATGCCCGCGAGCAAATTGCCGTCGGGATTGGGGAACTGTCCGCGGATCGACAGCGTGCCGGTGGCGGAGTTGATCTGGTTGTCCACAAAATCGATGGTGCCCTTGTGCGGAAAACCTTTCTCGCCCGCCAGCGCGACGCCGACCTGGATGGGGGACTCGCGCGCGTCCTTGACCTTGCCGGATTGGATCATCTGCTGGTAGGCGATGACGGTGCGTTCGTCCACGTCGGCGTAGGCGTAGATGGGATCGACGCTGACGATGTTGGTCAGAACCGTGTTGTCCGCGCTGACGAGGTTGCCGACCGTGACCTGCTCGCGGCTGACGCGGCCGTCGATGGGCGAGGTGATGCGCGTGAAGTCGAGGTTGAGCCTGGCGGCATCGACGGCGGCCTGCGCGGTGGCGGCCTGCGCCTCGCCCTGGTTGCGCGAGGTGGTGGCCTGATCGAATTCCTCCTTCGAGGAAACCTTGGTGGCCTGGAGGGTTTCGGCGCGGGCGAAATTGCGGGCGGAGAGTTCCTGTTGGGCCTGGGCCTGCTTGAGTTGGCCCTGCGCCTGGCCGAGCGCCGCCTCGTAGGGGCGCGGATCGATGACAAATAAGAGGTCGCCTTTTTTGACCAGCGCGCCGTCCTTGAAGTTGATCTCGTTGATGTAGCCGCTCACGCGCGGGCGGACCTCGACGTTCTGGATCGCGGCGAGGCGGCCGGTATATTCGGAGTGCTCGACGATCTTTTTTGCCACGGGTTTGGCGACCGTGACGGTGGGAGTTTGCGGGGGCGGAGTCTCGGCCTTTTTCTTGCACCCGGCTGCCGCCAGGAAGCTCAAGCCGGACAGGACGATACAAAGGCGACGGGTGTGCATGGAAAATTGGACGGCGTGCACTGCTCACCGTCCCGGTTTCTTCGCTGAAATCAACGCCCCGGACGCTTAAAAGAAAAACAATTCTTGCGTTCCTTGCGGTCCCGTGGTTAGATTGAGACTTGTTCTGGGGGGAACAGGCAGGGGTCATCGAACCATCGGTTCGGTGGCCCCTGCTACTTTTTTGCCCCGTGTTGGAACGCACGGATCGTCTCGCGCAAGGCGCTCGATAAGTCGCCCGACAACCGGAAGCCCGCCGCGCGCAGTTTTTCCACCGAAGCGACGGAGTGCTGCACGTCGCCCGGCCGGGCCGGGCCGTGGCGCACGGGCGAACTCGAACCCGTCTCCGCGAGGATCGTGCGGACGATCTCGTTGACCGTCGTGCGTTGGCCGTAGCCGACGTTGTAGATGCCCGTCAGCCCGGGCGACGCTGTCGCCGCGAACACGTTCGCCGCCACGATGTCGCGCACGTGGACGAAATCGCGCGTCTGCTCGCCATCGCCGTGGATCGTGATCGGCTCGTTCGCCAGCGCCTGCCGCAGGAAGACCGCCAGCGCCCCGGCATACGGACTGGCCGGGTCCTGACGCGGGCCGAACACGTTAAAAAAACGGAACGAAACGACTTCGAGTTTGCGCGCCTGCGTGAACATCGCGCCGTAGAGTTCGCCGTCGAGTTTGGTCAGCGCGTAGGGGCTGCGCGGCTCGGGGGGCATCGTCTCGGTTTTGGGCACGATGGGGTTGTCGCCGTACACCGCCGCCGAGGAACTGAAACACACCTTCCGCACGCCCGCCGCCGCCGCTTCTTCGAGGACGTGCAGATAACCGGTGACGTTGAGCGCCGCGCATTCGACGGGCCGCTGCATGGACTCCTCCACGCTGACCATCGCCGCGAGGTGGAACACGCAATCCACCCCGCCCATCGCCGCGCGCACGGCGTCGCGGTCGAGGATCGAGCCTTCGATGAACTCGGCGTCGAGACCGGCGAGGTTTTCGCGCCGGCCGGTGCGCAGGTCGTCGAGGACCCGGACCTGGGTTTGTCCCTGAAAACGTTCGACGAGATGACTGCCGATAAATCCGCTGCCCCCGGTGACGAGGATTCGCTTCATGCCCACAGTTGGGTCGGGTAGACGCCGTCCCGCACCAGCGCGGCCAGCGACGCGGCGACGACGGGTTTGTCCTCGCGGTACGTCACGCCGAACCACGCCGAATCCGTCGGCAGGACACGCACCCGCGCCGTGCCCGCGACGATGGTTTCCGCGACGGCGACAGGGATGTAATATTCCGCCTTCGAGTCGTGGAGGTTCGCGCGGAGGAAATTTTCCAAACCCTTTTCCAAAAGCGCGAACAACGCGGGCGTGAAACCCCAGAAATTCATCGACACCGTTTCCGCGCCGGAGAACTCCGTCGGCGTGCCGTCGGGGCGCGGGTAGAGGATGGGACCGCCGGGGGTGGCGCGCGCGATGCCGGTGCATTCCTCGACGCGCAGGAGGTTGCTCGCCGCGTCCACCGCGCAGACGCCGCGTGCGACCGACCCATGTTCGGACAAGGTGCGGTCGAGTTGGTAGCCGACCATGGCGAACCGCGCGGGGCCGGCGGCTTCCTGCGGTGGAGGAGTTGCAAAGAAGTCAGAGAGCGCGCGGTAGGCCGACGCGCCGTAGAAGTCGTCCGCGTTGATGGCGGCGAAGGGCGTGCGGATTTCGTGGCGCGCACACCAGATTGCATGGCCGGTGCCCCAAGGTTTCTGTCGTTCGGCGGGGCGGCGGAAATTGCCGGGGAGCTGGTCCAGTTCCTGGAAAACGTAGCCGACCTCCGCGCGTCCCTCGAACCGCCGGCCGACCGCGTCGCGGAACTGCGCCTCGAAATCGCGCCGGATGACGAACACCACCCGGCCGAACCCCGCGCGCAGGGCGTCGAACCCGGAGTAATCGAGGAGGGTTTCGCCCGCCGGTCCCATGGGGGCGAGTTGTGTGAGCCCGCCGTAGCGGCTGCCCATGCCGGCAGCCAGAACGAGCAAGGTAGGAGGGGTCATCGGGCCAACAAAGACGCAGTCTGGAGCGGTGTGCAACCCCGAAGCGCGCGAGTTTTAGGTTGTAGTCGGCAACGCGCACCGGATTTTGTACTCCGAAGCGCCAACGGCGCGGCCTCATAAAAGCCTAGGGCAGCGCCCTAGGTAGGGGAAAGTGTTTTCCGCCAAGCCCTGAAGGGGCGATTCATCTGAATGGGATGCGGTAATGAATCGCCCCTTCAGGGTTTGGCTTTCTCCCATGTTCTGACCTAGGGCGCTGCCCTAGGCTCTTATGACGCCGCGCCTTTGGCGCTCCAGAGACCGGGAGCTTTGGAACAAAACAAGCGGGGCGGTCCGCGACGCCCTCCGGCCGCGAACCGCCCCGACTTTTCCCCTGCCCTGCACCCGCCTCCCGTTCCCTTCCCCCGGAACGGCGGGTTTGCTCTGCGGTCCCTTTTCCCTTGCCCGCGAAATCTCCTACGTGTTGATCGTGTCCACCGTCGCCGCCGACATCTGCGGGCGACCTTCCTCGCCCGCGTACGCGCCGGACGTATGGCCGTAGCCCTCGTTGGAAATGTCGTGATAGCCCTCCTCGCCGTGGTCGGTGATGTCGAGGCCGTTGAACTCGCCCTCCTCGGTCGGACGCAGGCCCATGACGGCCTTCAACACGTATCCCAGCACGGCGGTCGCCACCACCGCCAGCGCGAGCGTCAGCCCGATGGCTTTCAACTGCTCGATCCACAACGTGTGACCCAAAATACGGTCCACCAGGCCGTTGGTCATCGCGGCGTTGACCGGGTCGGCCTTGGCGATGTTGGGGTTGACCTTCGGCGTGGCCAGGAAACCGGTCAGCAGCGCCCCGAGCGTGCCGCCGACCGCGTGGACGCCGAACGTATCGAGCGCGTCGTCGTAGCCGAACCACGCCTTGACCTTCACCACGAAGAAAAACGGGATCAGCGCCGCGCACGCGCCGATGATGACTGCCCCCGTCGCGTTGATGTAGCCGCAGGCCGGCGTCACGACGACCAGCCCCGCCACCGCGCCCGAGCAATACCCGAGAATGCTCGGCTTGCCCTTGAGGAAAAACTCCAGCGTCGGCCACACGAACGCCGCGACCGCCGTGGCGAGGGTCGTCGTCATGAACGCATTCGCCGCGACGCCGTCGGCGGCCACGGCGCTGCCCGCGTTGAACCCGTACCAACCCACCCACAGCATCCCCGTGCCGACCATGCAGAGCACCATCGAGTGCGGCGGCATCGCCTGCTTGCCGAAGCCGATGCGCTTGCCCAAAATCAGGCAGAGCACCAGCGCGCTCCAGCCCGAGGACATGTGTACGACCGTGCCACCCGCGAAGTCGAGCGCGGTAATCTTGGCGTCGGCGTTGAACGTGCCGTTCATCAGCCCGGTGTATCCCCAGACCATGTGCGCCAACGGGAAATAAACGACGAACATCCACAGCGCGATGAACGTCATGATCGCGGTGAATTTCATCCGCTCGGCAATCGCCCCGACGATGAGCGCCGGGGTGATGATGGCGAACATGAGCTGGTACATCGCAAAGACGTTTTGCGATACCCAGTTGGAGTAGTCCGTGTTCGTCGTGCTCTCGACCCCTTGCAATCCGAAGAACTCGCTGCCGCCCAGGTACGGGCTGTTGAAACTCTTGCCGAAGACGAAACTGTAGCCCACGCCCCACCACAGGATCGTCACGAGGCCCGCGCAGCCGAGGCATTGCGCGCACACGCTCAGGACGTTCTTGCGGCGCACGAGCCCGCCGTAGAACAACGCGAGGCCGGGCAGGGTCATGAACAACACCAGCGCGGCGCTGGCCATCATCCAGGCGTTGTGGCCCGGGCCGGGTGAGCCGACGACGGGGGTGGTCAATCCCGCCGGGATGGCCGGCGCGCCCTTGTCGTCCTTGGCGGTCTTGAGCGCGGCGGTGGGGTCGCCGTTGGTCACGTAAGCTTCCAGGGCGGCGATGCGCTGGTCGAGGGTAGGCGCGGGCGTGGCGGCGGCGGCCGGCGAAGGGGCGGCGGCCGGTGCTGGCGCGGGCGTGGCGGCCAGTGCCGACGCAGCGGCCACCGATGGCGCGGGCATGGCGGTCGGCGCGGCCGAAGGCTCCTGGGCAAGCAAGGTTCCGGCGGCGAGCAACAACGAGAGACAACCGGCGGCGGTGGCCTTGGCGAGGAGGGGGAGGAATCGGGTCATGAGGACTTGGCGGCCTGCGGCATAGCAATCAGCGTGCCCCAAGGTCAAACACCTCGCACCCACGGGGGAAACACGTTTCTCATTCTTGACAATGCTTCGCGGAAGCTTCCTTGACGACCACCAGCTGATCAAAATCAGCCAAGGCACTGAGCAATTCGCAGCAGTAGCTCCTATCGCTCGAAAACTCTGGAGCTTGCGTGAGGTGGACGGCGCTCTCGGTTTCATGTCGTCACCGCGTTGCCAAAGGTCGCGACGGGTCCATATTCGGAGAATGCACGCGCACGGAAAACCTTTCCGTCCGACCGAGTGGCTCGCGGCTTCGGAGGAAATCTTCCGGCGGCAACCGCAGGCGGTGCTTTACGCGGAGGCGCTGGTGCTGGTGGGCGTTTGCGGGTTCATCGATTACATCACGGGCTACGAACTCGCTTTTTACCCGGTTTACGCGTTGCCGATTTTGTTCCTCGTGTGGTTCGGGGGACGGTTGCCGGCGGTGGCCGCGTCGCTGGCCTGCACGGCGGTCTGGTGTTGGGCGGACATCGCGGCCGGGCACGTGTATTCCAACGGGTTGCTCCAGGCCTGGGACGCCGTGGTGCGGCTGATGTTCTTTCTGATCGTCGCCTTCGCCGGACTGGCCTTCAAACAGAACCGGGACGTGATGCGCGCGCGCGTGCGGTTGCTGGAGCGTTCGCAGCAGCTCGAACACGAGATCATCGGCATCAGCGAGAGCGAGCGCGAGCGCATCGGGCGCGACCTGCACGACGGCGTTTGCCAATACCTCGCCGCCATCGGCCTGACCGCCGACCTGTTGCGCCAGAACCTCGCGCAGGAGGGCCATCCGCGCGCGGGGGCCGCCGGCGAGATCGCCACGCTGTTGCAGGACGCCGTGGACCGCGCCCGCGAGGTCGCCCGCGGCCTCTCGCCCGTGGACCGCGACGAGGGCGGGCTGGAGAGCGCGCTCGAAGAACTCGCCAACAGCACCACGCGGCTGACCGGCGCGACGTGCGATTTCCTGTGTCCCGCGCCGCTGCCCGTGCCGGACAACATCCGCGCCATCCATCTTTTCCGCATCGCGCAGGAGGCCGTCGGCAACGCCACCCGCCACGGCCGGGCGCGCAACATCATCATCGCCCTGGAAGCCGGCGAGGGCGACCTGTCGCTGCGCGTCAGCGACGACGGCACCGGTTTCGAGCGCGGCGCGGTCACGGGCGGCATGGGGCTCAACATCATGCGTTACCGTGCGCGCACTCTCGGCGGAACGCTGGAGATTTATCCCAACTCCCCCACCGGTACGGTGGTCGCCTGCACGATGCATGACAGCGGAATCACGCCAACCGCTACAACGCCTGTCATGAACGCCGACCGCCCCGTCGTGGTCCAACCCGCCTATGCTAATCGCCACTGACAAGCTGCGCGTCGTCGTCGTGGACGACCATCCCATGTTCCGCGACCGCCTGGCGCAGATCATCAACCACGAACTCGACATGGCCGTCTGCGGCGAGGCCGAGGATGCCCAGCAGGCGCTCACGACCATCGAGCAGACGACGCCGGACCTGGCGATCATCGACATCACGCTCAACGGCAATAGCGGCCTGGAATTGATCAAAAGCATCCGTGCCCTGGGCCTGAAAATCCCGCTCCTAGTGCTCTCGATGCACGACGAATCGCTGTACGCCGAGCGTTCGCTGCGCGCGGGGGCGAACGGGTACATCACCAAACGGCAGCCGGCGGCGGAGGTCGTGTCGGCGATCCGGCGGGTGCTGGCGGGCGAGGTGTATCTGTCCGAGACGATGACGGCCGGTTTCCTGCGCACGCTGGCGACCGGCGGTCCGGGCGCGGGCAAGGAAAACACGCAGCCCATCAACCGGCTGACGGACCGCGAGTTGGAAGTGCTCGAACTGATCGGCCTCGGCCGCACGACGCGCGAGATCGCGGCGACGTTGCAACTGGGCGTGGCGACGGTGGACACCTACCGCGCGCGCATCAAGGAGAAAATGAGCTTCCGCAACGCCGTGGAGTTGCAGCACTTCGCCATCCGCTGGGTGCGCGAGCGGGAGGGGTGAGGGCGGAAAAACGAAGGATGAAGGGACACGGAATCTCTTTTCATCCGGACCCCGACCGGGTCCAATCCTCCACTCGTAAGCCGGCAACGCGCCGGAACTCTCCGACGTTGGCCGAAACCAGGACGCATTCATTGGCCAGACAGATGGCGGCGATGAGCAGATCGTGCGGACCGATGCGCTCGCCCGTGCGTTCCAACCCGTGCCGCAGCACCGCGTAATGTTCCGCCGCCCGATCATCGAACGGCAGCGAGGCAAACGGCTGCAAGGCGGCGCGGACCAGTTCGAGCCGCCGTTCCGGGCGGCCGTAGCCCAGCGCGCCGTGCAGCAATTCGGCCCGGACGACCGCGCAGGTTACCACCTGCGCCGCCTGCTGACGCAACGGCTCGCGTACGTGGCTGCGCGGGTTCTTGAGCAGGTCGATCCACGCGTTGGTGTCGAGCATCCAGCGCATCTTCACCACGACGCTCGCTTCTCGAAATTCCCCTGCCCCGGCCGCTCGAAGGGTTCATTGGCCAGCGCGCCTGCCACCCGTTCCAAGTATTCCGGCGGCAGCGCGCCCGGCGGTTGCTCCAACACCACCACCTGGACGCGGGTGCCGTCGGGCAACCCCACGTCCGGCGGCAGGGTGATGGTGCCGTTCTCCACCGTGGCCGTGATGCTCATGGAGGCAGGGTGCGCGCGCGCGCGGAGGAAGTCAAGGCGAGCAGGCCAGAGTCCGCTCCCGACGATTCAACCCCGACCCGCGACCCGCCTCCGGCTCAAGGGCGCCTCGCCACCTTGTTCGCTGCCGGATTCGCCATCTCCAGGCGCGACAGGCGTTCGAGAAATTCCTTCGCCGCCGGCGCGGTCATGCGGAAACGCCACTCGACCTGCGTGTCGTGGGAATTCACCGTCGGGGGCTCGATGAACAGGTTCGGCCCCGCGCTGCGCAACTGGAGCGCCTCGTCGGGCTTGGCTTGGAGTTGACTCGTTATCTGGCCGATTTCCCGGGCGTTGGACGCGTTGAGGACGAACACCGCCGACACCGGCTCGCGCATGTCCAGCGTCAGCCCCAGCGCGTCGCAATGTTCCAGCAGCGCCGGGCTCAGGACCGTGTCGGCCAGCGCCGTCAATTCGCGCGGACGGTACGTCACCAGCCGGAACGCGCTGCCGTTGTCCAGCCGCTGGAATTCGTTCAAAAACTGCGCGTCGCTCTTGAGGTCTTCCCTCAACCCGAGACGCACCCGGATGAGCGCCTCCACCGATTCGCGCGAACCTAGCGCGAGCGTCTCCGGGCCGATCTGCGCGAGCGCCACCGCGCCGTCCGGGTTCTCGTACATCGAGAGTCCCTCGACCTCCCGGCGCTTGAACGGGCTGCCGCCGCCCGCGACCTTCGCGCGCAGGAGGCCGTCCATATCCACCGTCGCGCGCATCTCCACCAGCAGGCAATCCACCGCCGGGCCGTGCGCGTCGGCCGGGGCAAGCGCGCGGGTGATGCGCGCCACCTGCCGACGCACGTCGATCTGCGGCACGGCGGCGACCGTGCGCACCAGCCCAGTCCAGACCGATTGCCAAGCGTCGGGCTCACGGGATTGCAATGCCTTGGTGAAATCGGCGTCCGTGAACCCGCGCACGTCCACGGCGACGATGGCAACCGTGTTGGCCGGCAGCCAGTCGCGCTGGCGATGCGTGCGCAAAACGAGCAGGGCCACGATGGCGGCGACGAGCAGCACCGTCACCACCACGAAATGGAAAACGCGCAGGTCCTGCCGGTCGGCGTTGCGCGATTCCTCGCTCCAATAAGTTTCCAGGCCGACGAGCCGCTCGACGTTCTGACGCTGGCGGCGGCTGGACGCGAAAGGCTCGTCGCCGCCGCGCGGGGCGTGTTCGCGGGCGGAGAGCCGGCGGCCAATGGCGAGGTAGGCGTCCTCCTTGCGGTCCTCGGTGTGCGCGGCCTGGCGGCGGATGGCGGCGATTTCCTTGTGCAGCCCGGCGATGGCGACGGCGTCGTCGCGATCGCGGGCGGCGAGGTCGGCGCGGGCCCGTTGCGCGCGGGTGTCGAGGGCAACGAGCGCCGCCTTGACCTCCTTGATCGCCAGTTCGTCGGCGACCATCGGCTCGACGGACTCCGAGCGCGACGCAGCCAGTTGGGCGGCCTCCTCGGTCAGGCGGGCGCGCTCGGCGTCGGATTCCTTCTGGCGCTCGGCGCGTTCCCAGTCGGTGAGGAGGAGGTTCTGGGCGCGGGCGCGGCGTTCGCGCTTGAGGAGGGCGGTCTGCGCGGTGTGGAGGGCGCGTCGGCGGTCGTTCTGGTCGTGGAGGATTTTTCCGTGCTCGGCCAGCGATGCCTGGAGCGTGGCGAGGCGTTCCTGGACCGGCTCGCGTTCCTCGTCGATGGCGGCGACGGCCTGGGCGTGGTCGCGCCGGGCGGATTCGCGGTCGGCCTCCTTCGCGCGGACCTCGGCTTCGAGTTCGGCGATGCGCAGGTGGGCGGCCTCGACCTCCTCGCTGAGCGCGTGGAGATTGGTGAAGGCTTGTCGGGTGTCCTCGGATTCGTCGCCGACGAGTTCGCGCCACGAATGCCGGCCGAGCGCGGTGTCGGCCCGGTCGAGCGACTTGCGCGCGGTGACCAACGCCAGCCGGTTCTTGGAACGGCGCAACCGGCGGGTGACCTCCTTGACCCCTGTGCTGAGGAAGTTCATGACGGGCGAGCGGTGGGCGGGAGCTTGGTCAGGAAGAAGGGCGGGCGGCGGAAATCAAGAAAGGGGGTGGCGTCGGGGGAAACGGTCCAACGTTGCACAGGTCCGGCCCTCGTGACAAGCAACAACGACGCCAGGCAGTGCCATCATCGGCTCCCGTTTTGCTTTGACTCAACGACAATCGTTCGTCTACGTCTTCTCAAGTCCCGCTACCCTCCGCCATGAAAACCCGTATACTCATCTTATCGATCCTCTTCGTCCTGTCGCTCGTCTCCGCTCGTGCGGCCGACGTTACTCGCATCGCAGGCGTGTGGCAGTGGACGCCGAAAGACCAGACGGTGACGATCAAGGCCGACGGCACCTGCACGAGCACCTACAACGTCACCGGCACCTGGAAATACGTCGGCGTGACAAACCGGTACGATACCTACGAAATCAAATGGTCGAGCGGCTTTGTTGACACGCTGCTTCTCAACAAGGACGCCAGCCTTTTGATGGGCACCAATCAGTACGGCGAGCAAGTTTCGTCATTCACCAGAATCAAATGAGGCACGGTCCTGACCGGACCAGGGCGTTCCATCCGTGGACGCGTCGGCGGTGCCCGGTTTCGGGGTCGGCTCAGGGTAGAGTTCCCTGCTGGTAGGATGCCAGCCGTTCGCGGCAGGCTTGGACCGTGCTGGCCGGGGCGCTGTCGCGTTCCGCCAAAGCCAGCGCGTCCCCGGCGGCCTCGACCGCCTGCGGCCAGCGTCCCGCCGCCGCGTGCGCCGCCGCGAGAGCTTCCAGGCTGCCCACGTCCTGCCGGTGGCTGACCGCCGCCGCGCGGGACGCCAGCAGCATCGCCCGCGCGCGGGCCTCCGGGTTGTCCAGGTGCGCGTAGGTCCAGGCCAGGTAGGTCAACGCCGGCAGGTAATCAGCCTGTCGAGTCAGACCCTCCTCGTATTCGACGCAGGCCGCCGCGGCATCGCCGCCGATCCGCAACCGGTCCGCCAGCGTGAAGCGCGCGGAGGGTTCGTCAGGATAACGCTCGGCGCAACAGCGGGCGGTCGCCAGCGCGTCGGCGGCGCGGCCTTCGCGCGCGAGGGCGTCGGCCAGCAGTTCGAGCGTGTCCGCGCCGGGGTCGTCGCCGGCGGCGAGAGGTTGCAACAGGGCGATCACGTCGCGCGTGCGGCCTTTCTTGAGCCACCAGCGGCCCAGGAACCCGGCGACATCACGGTTGCCCGGCGCAACGGACCAGAGGCGCTCGAACGCCGCGCCGGCGTCGTCCTCGCGGCCGGCGTCGGCGAGGGCGGCGGCGTACATCTGGAGCAGGCGGGCGTTGGGCTGCGGCAGGACGGCACTGCTATGCCCGAACAGCGAAACCCCGTCGCGCCAGAAGTGCGCCTGCCACGCGGCCTGCGCCACGCACGCCAGGGCCGCCGCCGCCGTTCCCGCGCCGATCCAACGCCGCGCGCGGGGCCGATTTTGCCAGGTTTCCCATCCGCCCCAGCACAGGGCGATGAACAGCCCGACGTGCGGCAGGTACGTGTAACGGTCCGCCACCGCCTGGCTGCCGACCTGCACCAGCCCGATCACCGGCACGAGCGTGCCCACGAACCAGAACCACCCGACGAAAAGATACGGCCGCCGTCGCCATTGCCAGACCGCCCCCGCCGTGATCCCGGCGAGCGCCACCGCCCAAAACACCGGCCATCCCCACGGGACGCCGTACCAATACGGATAATAAACGCTCAGCCCCACGGGCCAGAACGTTTTTTGCAAATACGTGCCCACCCCGAGCGCCGCCGTTGCCAAGCGCACGCCCCACGGCAGCAATTCCACGGCCACGACCGCGTGCGTGCTCTGAGCGACGAACGTCACCGCGCACGATGCGGCCATGAGCAGGACGAAGGGGATTTTCTCCACCGCCAGCCGCCCGAACCGCCGCCAGCCGTCCCCCGGCGCGAACCGCCCCAACGGCCAATAAACGAGCAGCAGCAACAGCGGCGGCAGGGTCACCAGCATCGGTTTGGCGGTCAGTCCAAAGGCGTAACAAACCAGAGCCAGGGCATACGCGGAACGCGCGCCGCGCGGCGCGTTCGCGTACTGCGTGTAGGCGATGAGCGTCAGGCAAAAGAACGTCGTGCTGAGCACGTCCTTGCGTTCGGTCACCCACGCGACCGACTCGACGTGGAGCGGGTGCGCCGCGAAGAAAAACGCCACGAGCGCCGACGGCAGGAGTGCCCCCGTCGCCAGCCGCAGCCAGCGGAAAAGCAGCAGCGTGTTGAGCAAGTGCAGGAGCAGGTTCGTGAGATGGAACCCGCCCGCGCGCAGGCCGAAGAGTTGCGCGTCGAGCATCAGCGAAAGCCACGTCAGCGGATGCCAGTTGGCCTGCTGGAAGGTCGTGCACGCCCAGCGGAGGCCGTCCCACGTCAACCCGGCGCACACGTGCGGATTGTGGTACACGTAGCCGGGATCGTCGAAGCCGATGAACCCGAACCCCAGCGTCTGTCCGTAGACGGCGAGCACGACGGCCACCAGCGCGAGGGCGATGGGACGTTCGGGCCGCGCGGCGGGCTGGGAC
>CALMVM010000526.1 GCA_937873255.1 uncultured Verrucomicrobiota bacterium
CGCGGCGGCGGCGTGCGCGGGGTGTGGTGGGGAGTCACGCTCGGGTTGGCGCTGGCGGCGGTGGGACTATTGGCGCGGTTCTGGAACCGCACGCACCCGGCCCGGCTGGCGGGGATCGTGGCGACGGCGGCGCGCGGGGTTGCACCTTGACAACCGACTGCGCTTTCATAACATCCCGGGCACATGCCGTTCACCAAGAAGACATTCCTTTGCCTGCTGTTTCCGGCCGCGCTCGGTACGTTCACGGGCTGCCAGCAAGACACCAGCGCCCACAAAAAAACCGGGACGTACGCCGCCGCGCGACACAACTCGGTTGGCTCGAACATCCCGCAACGCGAGAGCGTGGACGCCACCGGCTCGACCTACGATCCGAACCAGTTCTCGAACTTCCAGAACCAGCAGTCGCAGTTGGGCTCGCGGGGTTTCACCGGCGGGACGCGTTAGGCTGTCGCGGCGGTCGTCTATCGGGAACGGTCCCGGGCCGTTCGAGTTTTGGCGCGGAGGGCGTATAGTGGCGGCTTCCCGTCATGCCGCCGCTCGTTGCCCCTGCTCCCGCGCCGTCCGAGGTCCGTCCGACCGACGGCGTTGACGCGCCGCGCCCGCGCGTGCCGGAACTGCTTGCCCCGGCGGGGAACTGGGAGTGCGTCCGCGCGGCGGTGGAGAACGGCGCGGACGCGATTTACTTCGGCCTGAGCCGCTTCAACGCGCGGATGCGCGCGGACAACTTCACCGAGGCCGACCTGCCGGCGTTGATGGAATTCCTGCACCGGCGCGGGGTGCGCGGGTACGTCACTTTCAACACCCTCGTCTTCCCCGACGAACTCGCCGACGCCGAGGATTACCTGCGTGCGATCATCGCCGCCGGGGTGGACGCGGCCATCGTGCAGGACATCGGGATTTGCCGGTTGATCCGGCGGCTGTCGCCCGACTTCCCCATCCACGGGTCCACGCAGATGACCGTCACCAGCGCGGCGGGAGCGGAGTTCGTGCGGGCGCTGGGCTGCCAGTTGATCGTGCTGGCGCGGGAATGTTCGATCCGGGAAATCGCCGCGATCCGCGCGACGCTCGACGGGCAGGGCACGCCGCTGCCGCTGGAGGTGTTCGTGCACGGGGCGCTGTGCGTAGCGTACTCGGGCCAATGCCTGACCAGCGAGGCGCTCGGGGGCCGCTCGGCGAATCGAGGCGAGTGCGCGCAGGCGTGCCGGATGCCTTACGAACTGCTCGCCGACAACGAGCCGGTGCCGCTGGGCGACCGGCGTTACCTGCTCAGTCCGCAGGACCTCGCGGGACTCGGCGCGGTCGCGGACCTAGCCCAGGCCGGGGTTTCCTCGCTCAAGATCGAGGGCCGGCTGAAAGCGCCCGAGTACGTCGCGGGGATCACGCGGGTGTATCGCGCGGCGCTGGACAAACTCGGAATCCGGAACTCGGAACTCGGAACGGTGGAGGCGGAAGACCCGGCGGAGCGGTACGAGCTGGAGATGAGTTTTTCGCGTGGCCTTTATACGGGTTGGCTGCGCGGGATCGATAACCAACAACTCGTCCACGCGCGCTTCGGCAAGAAACGCGGGGTGTTCCTGGGGGTCGTGCGGCGGGTGCGCGGGGGGACCGTGTTCGTCGATTTGCAAGCGCCGTTAAAGGCGGGCGACGGCGTGGTGTTCGACGCCGGCCTGCCCGACGCGCCGGAAACGGGCGGACGCGTCTACACGGTGGCCTCCGCGGGCACGGAAGGGACGATGCTGACGTTCGCGCGCGGGCTCGATTTTTCGCGCGTGCGTCCCGGCGAACGGGTGTGGAAAACCAGCGACCCGGAGTTGGACCGGCGGCTGCGGCAAACGTTCGCGGACGGCGCGGCGCGCTTCCAGCGTCCGGTGGATTGCGAGGTCCACGGTCACGCGGGCGCGCCGATGACACTCATGTTGCGCGACCCGGCCGGGGGTCACGTCGTGCAACGGGATTCCGTCGTGCCGCTGGCCGTCGCCGACCGTCAGGGACTGACCGACGAACGGCTCGCCGCGCAACTCGGCCGGCTCGGCGGCACGCCTTTCAAGCTGGGCCGGCTCGTCAACCGGCTGGAGGGCAGTCTCATTTTGCCCGTCAGCGAACTCAACCGCCTGCGCCGTGAGGCCGCCTCCGCGTTGGAAGAACTGCGCGCGCAACCGCGCCGGTGGGAATTGCGCGAGGCACCTGCGAGGTCGGTCGAGGTCCCGGCGAATGGGAACGGGGAGGCGGAACTCGTCGTGCTCGTGCGTTCGCTGGCGCAACTCGACGCGGCGCTCTCGGCGGACGCGCGGACGGTGTACTGCGACTTCGAGGACCCAAAGGGGTATCGGGAAGCGGTGCGGCGGTTCCGGGCGTTTGCGTCGGGGGAAGGACGCACGATCCGGGTCGCGCCGCCCCGGGTTTTCAAGACCGGCGAGGATTGGATTCTCAAGCAGGTGCGTTCGTCGGAGGCGGACGGCTACCTCGTGCGCAACTACGACCACCTGCGGTTTTTCGCGGACGCGGGCGGGCTCGTGGGGGATTTTTCGTTGAACGTCGCCAACGCGCTCACGGCGGAGTATTTCCACGAGCAATACGGACTGGAGCGGTTGACGGCGTCCTACGACCTGAACGCCGCGCAACTCGAATCGCTGCTGCGCAGCGCGCCGCCGGCGTGGTTCGAGGTGACGATCCACCAGCACATGCCGATGTTTCACATGGAGCACTGCGTGTTTTGCGCGTTTTTGTCCGAGGGTACGGATTACCGCAACTGCGGCCGGCCGTGCGACAAAAAGGAGGTGCGCCTGCGCGACCGCGTGGGGCTCGAACATCCGCTCAAGGCCGACGCGGGCTGCCGCAACACGGTGTTCAACGCGCGGGCGCAGACCGGCGCGGAATCGGTCGAGCGGCTGCGGGCGCTGGGGGCGCGGTGGTTCCGGGTGGAGTTCGTCAACGAGACGCCCGAGGCGGTGGCGCTGACGCTGGCTCGCTACCGGGCGCTGCTGCGCGGGGAGATCACGGGCGGGGAGCTGTGGCGGGAGTTGAAGCTGCACAACCAGCTCGGCGTCACGCGCGGGCAGATGGAACGCGAGGACGCGCGGAAGGTTTTTCCAAACTCGGAACGCGGAACTCGGAACGCGGAACGGCAGAGGGTTTGACGGAGGATGTTTTCTGCGGTTCCGAGTTCCGCGTTCCCACTTCCGCGTTTCCGATGCTGATTGCCTTCCATAAACCCTATGGCGTGTTGTCGCAGTTCACGTCCGAGGCGGGTTCGGCGTGGCGGACGCTGGCGGAGTTCGGATTCCCGAAGGGAGTGTATCCGGTGGGGCGGCTGGACGCGGACTCGGAGGGGCTCCTTCTGCTCAGCGACGAGGCGGCGCTCAACGCGCGTTTGCTGCGACCCGAGAATGCCCACGCGCGCGAATACCGGGCGCAGGTCGAACGCGTGCCGACCGACGCGGCTTTGCGCGAACTGGAGCGCGGCGTGGTCGTCCAGGGACGCCGCACCCTGCCCTGCCGCGCGCGCCGGCTCGAAACGCCGACGGATCTCCCGGCGCGCGACCCGCCGATCCGCTTCCGCAAGAACGTGCCCGACGGCTGGATCGCACTGGAATTGACCGAGGGTAAAAACCGCCAGGTTCGCCGCATGACCGCCGCCGTGGGGCATCCGACCTTGCGGCTGGTGCGGGTGCGGATCGGCGGGCTGGAGTTGGGTGGTCTGCGCGCGGGTGAGTGGCGCGCGTTGGATGAGGAGGACCGGCGACGCGCGCTCGCCATCAACCCGGACCAGAGAGACTGATAATGGGGTCGTTTGTCTTTTTGCGTCCCGACGCGTCGGTTTGCAACACGCATTGCCCGCGCCCGCAGAATCCGCTAGAACTCCATCCATGAACGCCGAATTCGCCGATCTGTTCAAACTCGGCCGGGCCGAACGCCTCCAACTGGTTGAGGACCTCTGGGACAGTATCGCCGAGGAGAGCGATCCGCTGCCGGTATCCGAAGAAAAACGCGACGAACTCCGCCGTCGCAAGACGCGTTTTCTACAACACCCCGCTTCGGGTCGTACTTGGGAGCAGGTGAAAGAGCGGGCGCGCTCGCAGCATGATTGAGCACTTCACGTTCACGCCCGAAGCCGATGACGATGTGGCATCGGCTTATCAATGGTACGAACACCGCGAGCCGGGTTTGGGCGAGGATTTTTTGAGATGCCTGGAAGCCTGTATCCTGACCATCCGGCGACATCCGCAGCCTTACCCGGTAGCGGTAGATGAATTCCGTCGTGCCTTGATCCGCCGCTTTCCTTACGAAGTCTTTTACGAAACCACGGCCGATACGCTGTTCGTGTACGCCGTCTTCCACTGCTCGCAGGACCCGAAGAAGTGGCGGGAACGTCTCGGGTCCGGCGGGTAGACTCAGATCGTCCCCCACACCGGCTGCAAGTCGGGGTCGGTGCGTGCGTATTCGCGGAACTTGTCGTCGAGCCGGAACGACGTGCGCAGGTGCGCCTGCGCCTCCTCGATGTTGCCCAACACCGCGTCGTAGCAGCCGAGGTTGTAGTGGTACGTCGCCTCGTTGAGCAGCGCCGCCGGTCCGGCCAGGAGAAACGCCTTCGCCTCCGCCGTGCGCCGGAGTTCGTGCAGGCAAAACGCCGCGTGGATGAACCCGAGCGTCTCCTCCGGCTGCAACCGGCAAAACGCCCGGCTGATTTCCAGCGCCTCGTCCCAGCGTTTCTCGCGTATGTGGATGAACAGCCTCATCTGGAGGACCTCGGCTCCTTCCTGCAAGCCGGCCGGCAGCGTGTCGAGCTCCGTCAGCGCGTCGTCGAGCATGCCCAACTCGAAATACCCCTGCGCGGCCAGGAGCGTCTTGTCGGTCTGCGGGCTGATCTTCATGGCGTTGCCTTTCACGGAAGCAGATATTTTGCCCGGCGGCAAACGCGTTCCCCGTGCCACCGCGCGCGCCGGGCCGTCCGATTCTTTTTCCGATCCGCGCAATCCTCTGATACTATCTTCCCTGCTTTATGATGATCCGACAGGACGGCGAAAACAGCGTCGATAAAAAGGCGCTCCAGATCAACCTCGACGCCACCAGGTACGGGACCTTCGCCGAGATCGGCGCGGGCCAGGAGGTAGCGCGGCAGTTCTTCCACGTCGGCGGGGCGTCGGGCACCATCGCCAAGACCATCTCGGCCTACGACATGGCGTTCTCAGACGCCATCTACGGGCCGACGCCGCGCTACGTCAGCCGCCAGCGGCTCTACCAGATGCTCGAATACGAGTACAAGCTGCTCATCGAGCGCCTCGGCGACAAACGCGCGGGCAAGACGGGTTTCTTTACCTTCGCCAACACCGTCGCCGCCCGCGCGTACAACCACCCGAGCGAGAGCCACGGCTGGCTGGGCGTCCGCTGGCAGGCGCACCCGCGCGCGGAACCCAACCAGATCATCATCCACGTCCGCATGCTGGACAAGGAAAACCTCCAGCAGCAGGAGGCGCTCGGGATCATCGGCGTCAACCTCATCCACGGCGCGTTCTACCAGTACCAGAACCCCGAAAAACTCATCGGCACACTGCTCGACAGCCTCGACACCGACCGCATCCAGGTGGACATGATCAAGTTCACGGGCCCCGACTTCCACTACATCGACAACCGGCTCATGGCGCTCCAACTCGTCGAGCAGGGGTTATCCGACGCCGCGATGTTCACCGCCGACGGCGAGGTCGTGCGCGCGGACGAACTGCTCTACAAGAAGACGGTGCTCGTCGAGCGCGGCAGCTTCCGGCCGTTGACCAACACGACGCAGGACATCCTCGATTGCGCCAAGGCCACGTTTCTCAAGGAGCCCAAGGTCATGGGCGAGGAGGCCGTCGTGCTCATGGAGATCACGATGCAAAACCTCGCTGCCTGGGGCGGGCCGGGCGGCAAGATCGACCACACGGACTTCATCGACCGCGTGGAGGAGCTCGGCAAGCTCGGCCACACCGTGCTGGTCTCCAAGTTCGCCGAATACTTCCGGCTGGGCGCGTACCTGTCGCGCTGCACGAGCAAGATGATCGGCATCGCCATGGGCATCCCCTCGCTCATCGATCTGTTCCAGGAAAAATATTACAATAACCTGGACGGCGGCATCCTCGAATCGCTCGGGCGTTTGTTCAAAGGCGACCTGAAGCTCTACGTGTACCCGGTCAAGGACGAGAAGACCGGCGAACTGCTCACCGTGCAAAACCTGAAGGTCGCCCCCAACCTCCAGAACCTCTACGACCACCTCGTGGAAAACCACTTCATCGAACCCCTCGAAGGCTACAAACCCGAGAACCTGTCGATCTTCTCGCGCGCGGTGCTCAAGCTCATCCAGAGCGGCGATGCGGCCTGGGAAACGATGGTGCCCCCAGCGGTGGCCGAGATGATCAAGAAGGGCCGTCTGTACGGCTACCAGGCACCGTTCACGGACCGATGAGGATGAAAACGGCCAATGAGTCCCCGAACTTGTCGAAACCTCGGGCCGGCTGCCACGTAGCGGCGTCCAACCGACCGGTAGGGACCGCTCTCCGAGCGGTCCGTGGATTTTCCGGAGGGGCGTTG
>CALMVM010000527.1 GCA_937873255.1 uncultured Verrucomicrobiota bacterium
GAGGTGCAGCCACCCCGGCCGCACTACGCAGTGATCTGGGTGCGCGGGCATTGGCGCTGGAACGGCCACCGCTACGTCTGGGTGCGTGGGCATTACAGGCCGGCCTGACGTGAGCAGGCAGGGAATTTGTCCGTAGATTACGCAGGTTTTCACAGATTTCAGAGGGGAGAAGGACCAGTCTTCCGTCCCCCACTCCCAATCTGTGGAAATCAGCGTAATCTGCGGACAAATTTCGATGCCGGGCTACTCCCACTCAATCGTGCTCGGCGGCTTGCTGGAAACGTCGTAGCACACGCGGTTGACTCCCTTGACCTCGTTGCAGATCCGGCTGGAAATCCGCGCCAGCAACTCGTACGGCAGCCGCACCCAGTCGGCCGTCATGCCGTCCTGGCTCTCGACGATCCGCAGGGCCACGGTATTTTCGTAGGTGCGTTCGTCGCCCATCACGCCGACGGATTGCACCGGCAGCAAGACCGCGAAGGACTGCCAGACGCGGTAGTACCAGTCGGCGGATTTCATCTCGTTGACCACGACGGTGTCGGCATCGCGCAAAATCCGCAACCGCTCCGGCGTCACCGCGCCGAGGATGCGCACCGCCAACCCCGGTCCGGGGAACGGCTGCCGGTGCGTCACTTCTTTCGGCAAGCCCAATTGCGCCCCTACCTGCCGCACCTCATCCTTGAAAAGTTGTCTGAGCGGCTCGATCAGCTCGAACTTCATGTCCTCGGGCAACCCGCCGACATTATGGTGGCTCTTGATGAGCGCCGCCGGGTTGCCCGAGATCGATACGCTTTCGATCACGTCGGGATAGAGCGTCCCCTGCGCGAGGAACTTGTGCTCGCCGCCTGCAGCCAACTCCGCCGCCGCTTCCTCGAACACCCGCACGAACTCGTTACCGATGATCTTCCTCTTCTGCTCCGGGTCGGTCACGCCCGCGAGCTTCGTCAGGAAACGCTCCGACGCATCGACGGTCTTCAAGCGGATATGGAAATTATCCCGGAACAGCGTCTCGACCGCCTCGACTTCGGCCTCACGCAGCAGCCCGTTGTTGACGAACACACACGTCAACTGATCCCCGATGGCCTGGTGCAAGAGCATCGCCGCGACCGACGAATCCACCCCGCCGCTCAACCCGAGGATCACGCGTTCCTTGCCGACCTTCTCCCGAATCTCCGCGCACGTCTGCTCGATGAACGATCCCATCGTCCAATCCCGTTCGCAGCCGCAGATGCCGTAGACGAAATTCTGGATGATATCCTTGCCCCGTGGCGTGTGCGCGACCTCCGGGTGGAACTGCAATCCGTATAGCCGCCGCCCCGCGTCCTCGACCGCCGCGAAATCCGAGTTCTCCGTGCTCGCCACGGTGCGGAAGCCGGGCGGTAGGGTGTTCACCTTGTCGCCGTGGCTGTTCCAAACGTCGAGTTTCTCCGGCAGTCCCGCGAACAACGGGCAATCCGCCGCCTCCACATGCAGGCTCCCCGCGCCGTATTCGCGCTTCTTGCTCGCCTCCACCTTGCCGCCGAGGTGGAAGAACATCAGTTGCAACCCGTAGCAAATCCCCAGCACGGGCAGTCCGAGTTCGAACAACCCCGCGTCCGGCTGCGGCGCGTTGTCCGCGTACACGCTCGACGGACCGCCGGACAGGATGATCCCCTTCGCGCCGGTCGCCCGAAGCTCCGCCGCCGGCGTGTCGTAACGCACGATCTGCGAGAACACCGCGCATTCCCGCACGCGCCGGGCGATGACCTGCGTGTATTGCGAGCCGAAATCCAGGATCAGGATTTTCGACCCCTCGAAAGCGGCGGCGGTGCTGTCCGTCATGGCGCGAAACGTCCTCCGGCTACTTCTTGACGACGAACATGCTCATGGCGTCGCCCACCTTGAGCTTGTCCACGACGTTCATCCCCTCGTCGAGCACCTTGCCGAACACGGTGTATTGCATGTCCAGATGCGGCGCGTTCTTGAGCACGACATAAAATTGGCTGTTGGCCGAATGCGGGTCGTTCGTGCGCGCCATGGCGAGCGTCCCGCGCTCGTTCTTGTAGGCGCGGTTCACCTCCAGCGGCAGGTTGCCGTAGTTTGAGCCGCCCGAGCCGATGCCGGGGCCGTCCATGCCCTTCTTGGTTTTCGGGTCGCCGATCTGCGCGACGAAATCGGGCACGATGCGGTGGAAGCGGATGCCGTTATAAAAACCTTCCTCCGCGAGTTTCAAAATCCGCTCGACGTGCTTGGGCGCGGCGTCGGGAAACAGGACGCAATAAAAGGAACCCGCCGGCACATCGCAACGGATGATGGGGTCCTGCCGTTCGGCGTATTTGGCGTCGCCGGGCTGGGTGGAGGGGGTGCTGATTTCGCTCATTGGCTGATTTAAGGGCATTTCCGGTTCCGCGCCAGCGAAAAACCGGGTATCCTGCCGGGCAATCTGCTTTCCCATGGATACCCTCGTCGAAGCCCTGCTCGATTCGCCCATGCTGCCTCGGCAGCTCGAACGCATCAATCGCGTCTTGGCCGACGAACGCTCCAGGCGCAAACGTTTCTACGAGACGATCACCGAAGGCGACAAGTGGGAGTTCATCAACGGAGAAATCGTCATGCATTCCCCCGTCAAATATGTCCACGCGGAGGTTCTTAACTACCTGTCGCGGCTTTTGAGCACCTACGCCAGCGTTCGCAGTCTCGGCACGGTTCTGACCGAAAAGGCGATGGTCAGTCTGACCCGCAACGACTACGAACCCGACATTTGCTTTTTCCGCCAAGAAACCGTCGCCGGCTTCACGCCCGGCCAGACGCAATTCCCAGCCCCGGCACTCATCGTGGAAATTCTTTCCCCCTCCACCGCCTACAACGACCGTGGCATCAAGAAACGCGATTACGCCGCCCACGGCGTCGCCGAGTATTGGATCGTCGATCCCGCCGCGCAAACAGTCGAGCTTTTCATCCTGCGCGGCGATGACTACGAACTTGCTGGACCGCTCCCGGGCGCCGACGAACTTGCCAGCGAAGTCCTTTCCGGGTTCCGGGTGCCGGTCCGCGCGCTTTTCGACCAAGCGGCCAATGTCGCTGCGCTAACTGCCCTGTTGACCGCCGCTACTTGACGAGCACTGACACCGCCGGACCATAGAGGAAAGGCGGCGTGATTTCGGTTTGCATCCGACGGTCGAAAAATATGCCTGTCCCCTTTTTTGTGTCCCCTTTCTCCCTTTTCTCAAACTTAGCTTATGAGTGACACCAAGAAAGTCGCGTTGGAAGCGGCGAATTTCGAAAACTTCTTGCATGTCGGGCAGATTAAATTCGACAGGCACGGTCCGCAATGCTCCCCCGAACCTGATAGAGTCGCGTACCGAGGCGAACGGGAGTTCGGAGTCGAGATCACGGGATTCTACCGCCAAATCGAAAAGGGGCGCGAAAGTGAAGAGGCTCGCACCATTGAGATGGCTTTTGAGATTTACCAACGGCGAGGCGGTCCCCATCTCATGCTGTCGGCGATGTGGGCTCCCCACTTCACGGTCCAGAAGAAAGATCGAACGCGCCTCGCCGAAAAAATTGCCGACGTGGTTATTAACCACCCTCCGCTCGACCAACAGTGGCTGACTCTTGACTGGCATCACTTTGATTCGGACCTGATGCTGGCAATCGACCACATAGCAATCTATCGGCTGCCCAATAGCTCGCACGGACATTGGGCCGTCGCCGCAGGTGGGGCTGTTCCGGAATGGGATGTAATTTCATTACAGCGCGAACTCGACCGAAAAAAGGACAAGCCGAGACATTACTGTCGCCGGTATGAAGAAATCTGGCTGCTCCTTGTCTCGGCATTCGGTGCACCGTCAGCTTGGATGGAGGTGACCGATGAGGTTCGCAACGCAGAGTTTCATTCACCCTACGACAAGGTTTTCCTGTTATCGTCCTTTCCTCTCGAAGTGATTGAACTCAACGTGGTTCGCTTCCCGGCGTAAATAAATCGGCTTTAGGAGCCGAAGGGGTCACTCTCGAAGCTTTACACCGAAAACTTGGCCTCGACTGACGTGCACTTAGGCGTTATTCCAACAGGCTCTCGATCTCCTCAAAGGAGAGGGTTTCGAGGAGGGGTTCGTCCTTTTCGCGCTCGACGAGGCTGGCGGTCAGCTCGCGCTTGCGGTTTTGCAGGGCGAAGATTTTCTCCTCCACCGTGCCGCGCGCGATCAGGCGGTAGGCTGTGACCACGCGCGTCTGGCCGATGCGGTGCGCGCGGTCGGTCGCTTGCGCTTCGACGGCCGGGTTCCACCACGGGTCGAAGTGAATCACCGTGTCGGCCCCGGTGAGGTTCAGGCCGACGCCGCCGGCCTTCACGCTGATGAGAAAGGCCGTCATGGTGTCGTCGGACTGGAAACGCTCGACCTGCGCGGTGCGTTCGCGCGGTTTGGTGGAACCGTCGAGGTAGCAGAAGGGGATCTTGGCCGCTTCGAGGTGCGCGGAGAGGATTTTCAGCATCGACACGAACTGACTGAAGATCAGCACCCGGTGGCCGCCCTGCCGGACTTCTTCCAGAAGTTCGTTCAGCAAAGTCAGCTTTGCTGAAAAGTGGGAACTCGGAACGCGGAACTTGGAACCGGCAGAACCGGAATTCGCCGGCAACCGTTCGTCCGCGTCGTCTTCTTCCGTTTCTTCCTCCGCCGTTCCGAGTTCCGCATTCCGCGTTCCGAGTTCCCCGAGGAGTCGGAGATCACAGCAGGCCTGACGGAGGCGCAGGAGCGCGGTCAGGACGAGCATGCGGCCGGCGCCCTTGTTCTTGTCGCGGCGGGCGTGGTCGAACTTGAGGCGGGATTGTTCGAGGAGGCCGCGGTAGACTTCCGTTTGCGCGGGGGTGAGGTCGCAGAAGGCCGTTTGCTCAATGCGGTCGGGGAGTTCGGTGGCCACGTCCTTCTTGCGGCGGCGCAACAGCACCGGGCGCAGGCGGCGGGTGAGGCGTTCGCGCACGGCGTCGGCGGCGGGGTCGCCGGGGCGGCTGAGGGGCAGTTCGTAGCGTTCGCGGAAGTCCTGGCGGTTGCCCAGGTAGCCGGGCAACGCGAAATGCATGATCGACCACAGGTCGCGCACGGAGTTTTCCATGGGCGTGCCGGTCAGGACGAAGCGGTGTCTGCTGCGGAGCGAACAGGCGGCCCGGGCGACCTGGGAGTCCGGGTTCTTGATGTGATGGGCTTCGTCGAGGATGACGGCGGCGCACTCGGTGGCGCGGTACTTGTCGAGGTCGCGGCGCAGAAGGGCGTAACTGGTGACGACGAGGTCGTGTTGAGGGATGTCAACGAAGAGGGCGGCGCGGTCGGGGCCGTCGATGGCCAGGGTGCGGAGTTCGGGGGTGAACCGGGCGGATTCACGCCGCCAGTTGTCCACGAGGGAGGTCGGGCAAACGACGAGGGAGGATTGTGGGTTGGCAGAAGCAGATTTTGCAGCGGAGAGGTAGGCCAGGGCTTGCAGGGTTTTGCCGAGGCCCATCTCGTCGGCGAGGATACCGCCGAGGGCGTTGGCAGCGAGGAGCGCCAGCCAGCGGACGCCGTCGCGTTGGTAGGCGCGCAGGGCAGCGGAAAGCGCG
>CALMVM010000528.1:0-9093 GCA_937873255.1 uncultured Verrucomicrobiota bacterium
CAGCAGGCCGATCAGGTTATCATAGCGCCCCCCGCCCGCCAGCGCGCGCGATTTCCGGCCCCGGTCGAACACCTCGAACACCACCCCCGTGTAATACGCCAGCCCGCGCACGATCCGGGGGTCGAACGTGACAAAATCCGCCAGCCCGCGCGCGCGCAGGTCGGCTTCCACGGCGCCGAGCGCGCCGCCGAGTTCGGACGCCGGACGGGCCAGGAAAGCGTCGAGCTCCTCGCGCGCGATGCCGAAGGGAGCGAGCTTCTGCGCGGTGACTTCCGGGCGTTCGCGTTCGAGCTTGTCGATGATCTGGAGGAACTCCGCGGCGCGATCCTCGCCCTCGACGCCGCGTCCGGCCAGGAAATCCCGCCATACGTTGCGGTCGTTGACGCGCACGAAGAAATCCTCGGCCGTCAGCCCGCAGGTGCGCATCAGGTCGATGGCGAGGGCGATCATTTCCGCGTCGGCGGCGGGGGACGCCTCGCCGATGAGGTCGCAGTTGAGCTGAACGAACTCGCGCAGCCGGCCCTTCTGCGGCTTTTCGTAGCGGAAGAAACTGGCGATGGAAAACCACTTGAGCGGCTTCTTGAACTCCCGGTCCCGCGCGGCGATCATCCGCGCGAGGGTGGGGGTCATCTCGGGGCGCAGCGCGACCTCGCGCCCGCCCTTGTCGGTGAAGTCGAAAAGCTGGCCGACCAGTTCGCCGCCGCTCTTCTTTTTGTAGAGATCGACGCTTTCCAAAACGGGGCCGTCCACCTCGGCGAACCCGTAACGCCGCGCCGTCTCGCGCCAGAGGCCGAAGACGTATTGGCGCGCGGCGCTGTCGGCCGGGTAGAAATCGCGGAAGCCGGGCAGGGTCTGGATCATCGGGAAGCGCCGTTTCGGGCGGACGAACACGATGGCAGGGAACCCCGCGCGCGCAAGCGCCGGCCGCCGCGCTCCGCTTCAGCGCCAACTGCAAATGTCGTCCGAGCCGGCGGCGTCCCCGTCGAACACCTTGTTCCTGCCTGCCGACGAGACGTGCGGGCGAGGGAAGTCGCCGAACTCGACCCGATACGGTGTCTGCCATGGATCGATCAGTTCGCCTTTTTCGTTGAAGTCCTTCGCGGGTGCTTCGAAGTAAATCATCTTACGCGGATTGTTGCCTAGGAGGGAACGCATGATCTCGGACGGGGCGCCATGCGGGTATTCGTCGCAATCTATTTTGTAAGATTCGAGTGCGGTGGCGAACCAAAGCGCCCGATTTTTTGCTTCCACCTCGGCACGAGAACGGCCGGCGGTCCCACCAATTATATCCATCACAGCGGCTACAACGATCACGAAGGTGATGACCGCAACTGCGGCGAGCATGATCCGCATCAAACGAGCACTCATAGACCGGGGCGCGAATGAAATTAGGGGAATGCGCAAGGCGCAACCGGCGGACCAAGCGCGCGCGATTTCTCATGGATAACTCATTCTTACTCATGGCCGCGACACCTTTCGTCAACAAATCCGGTTCCGCCGCACAGGCTCCCGCCGCCGACTTCGAGGTCTTGCCGCCGGAAGGAAAAAGCCGCCCCGGCAGCGCGTCGTCCGCCCAACCCGGCGGCATCCCGCGCACCAAGGAGGAAGCCATCTCGCGGCTCATCGCCTACGTGATGGACAACCTCGTGAAAATCCCCGGCACGAAGGCGCGCGTCGGGATCAACCCGTTCCTGGACCTGCTCCCGCTCGTCGGCGACGGCGCGGCGATGCTCATCTCCGCCGCCACGATCCTCGAAGGCGCGCGGCGCGGCGTGCCCAGGCCCGTGCTCGGGCGCATGGGGTTCAACATCCTGCTCAACGGCCTCATCGGTACGCTGCCGGGCGTCGGCGAGGCGTTTGCCTTCTGGTTCAAGCCGTCGTCGCGCAACTACCAGCTCCTCGTCCAGCACACGCCCGCGCCCGGCACGCCCGCGCGCAAGACGACCTGGAAGGATTGGGCCGTGGTGTTCGCCATGGTCGCGGGATTGCTGATCGTGCTGGGCGCGTTCATCGGCGTCGGGTTTTACCTGATCGCCTGGCTGGCGCACGGGATCGCCCACCTGTTCAGCCGCTAAAAGCCGCGCGCGGGCATGACGCCGGAGCGATTCTGCGAGGTTTACCCGCGTTTGTACCACATGGCGGAAGCCGCCGCGTGGCCGAGCATCCGGCGGCACGGGCTGTTGAGCACCAGCGCGTTGCTCGACCTCTACGGCGTCGCTGGCCCGGAGCGCGAGCGCATCGAACGCCAGCGCCGGCCCGACTCCGTGCCGATCACGCATCCCGAGCACGGACAGACGTTCATCAACGACCAGCGCCCGATGACCGACGAGTCGTTGCGCCCAGCGTTGATCGACATGACCCCCTCCGAGTGGTACGCGCACCTGAATGCCCGCGTGTTCTTCTGGGTCGGCGAGGCGCGGCTCGGCCGCCTGCTCAACACCTACCGCGAACGCGACAAGATCGTGCTCGTGCTCGACTCCGCGACCGTCTTGGCGCGCCACGCCGCGCAAACGATGCTTTCGCCGATCAACTCCGGGTTCTCGCGCCGTTTCCCGCAACGGCGGGGCCGCGCGACGTTCCAACCGCTGGCGGATTACCCGTTCGAGGATTGGGTGCGCAAGCGCGGCCTGCGCGAAGCCGTGGCGGAATGCACCGTGCTCGGCGGCGTGACGAACGTCGAGGAGGCGCTGGTGGAGATCAGAAAAGGATGAAGGCTGAGGGATGAAGGATGAAGGATGAAAGGCAGAGAGGCCGGAAAACCGGAAGCGGAAGCCGGTGAGCGGGAATTTGACGGCGGCGAGACTCGGCGTTTTCTTACGATTCTCTCTTTTCTGCTTTCATCCTTCATCCTTCATCCTTCATCCTTTCTCTCTATGGGTCGTCAGTGGCTCCAAGCAAAACGCGAGGTCGCCAACCTCAAAAAAGGTCAGGTCGTCGGCAAACTGGTGAAGGAAATCATGGTCGCCGCCAAGCTTGGCGGACCGGACCCCGCCGGCAACGCGCGGCTTTTCACCGCCGTCGAAAAAGCCCGCCGCGAAAACGTCACGCGCGACGTGATCGAACGCGCCATCAAGAAAGGCTCCGGCACTGGCGACGAGAAACTCGTGCTCGAACACGTCGTCTTCGAGGGCTACGCGCCGAACAAGGTGCCCGTCATCGTCGAGGTCATGACGGACAACAAAAACCGCACCGCGCCGGACATGCGGCTACTGTTCAAGCAGGGCCAGCTCGGCACGAGCGGCAGCAACAAGTTCCTCTTCGACCACGTCGGCATCGTCGAGGCTTACCACCCCGACGCGGGGGCCGACCTGGAAGCGGCGGCCATCGAGGCCGGGGCCAATGATTTCGAGGCGCTGACCCACGAGCAAAACGACGACGTTCCCGACGGCGCGGCCGGGGTGCGGCTGCTGACGGACGGCTCGGCGGTGCATGCGGCCTCGCAGTGGCTCAGCGCGAACGGCTGGACGGTCGTCACCAGCGAGATCGGCTACGTGGCGAAAAATTACCCCGAATTGACCGACGAGCAGAAGGCCGAGACGGGCGTGTTTTTGCAAAAGCTCGACGACTACGACGACGTGGCGCGCGTCTGGGCGGCGGTGAAATAACAGAATGCGCGCGCTGAAAATACTGTCCTTGATCTATTCCTTTCTGGCCGTTGGTTTATTCTGCGCCCTGCCGCTCCCGGTTCGGGCCCAGCAGGCATCGCCAACTCCGACGACGGTGATCCTGTTCGTCGGCAACAGTTTTACCTACGGCGGCTCGACAAAGGCGCACGGCTACAACAAAGCCAGCGTGATCAACGAGCCGCCCGGCGAGCCCGGCGTTGGGGGAGTTCCGGCGATTTTCAAGAAGTTTGCGGACGAATTCAAATTGAGTTATGAGGTCCACGTCGAAACCTCCGGCGGCAAGAACCTCGAATTCCACTACCAGAACGCCCTGCCGCTGGTCTCGCAGCCGAAGTGGGACGCCGTGGTGCTGCAAGGCTACAGCACCGAACCCCTCCCGGCGGCGCGCGACGGCAAGCCGGACAATTTCGTCAAGCACGCCGTGTTGCTGGAACAGGCCATCCACACCGCCCGGCCGTCCGCCAAGGTCTACCTCTACCAGACGTGGCCGTACGCGTACAAAACCTACCCCGACAATCCGGCTAACCACCTCGAACCGCTCACCGCGATGTTCGAGGACCTGCGTGTGGGGTACGCGCGGGCTTTCACGGAAGACAAGCACTTCGAGAAAATCGTCCCGGTCGGCGACGCGTGGATACGGACGATCCGCAGCGGCGCGGCGACGGATGATCCGAAGGGCACCGTCAAGCCGGGGCAGTGCGACCTGTGGGACAAGGATGCCAAACATCCGAGTATCGAGGGTTCGTACCTCGCGGCGCTGGTGTTGCTCAAGGAAATCACGGGTGCCGACGTGCGCAAACTCGGCGCGGGCGAACAGGCCGCGCACGACCTGGGCATCCCGTCGGGGGTGGCCGTCAAGCTCCAGACCGTCGCCGCCGAGACGCCCACGGCGAAGTGACGCAATGAAGGCAGCGCTCGCTGCCGCGCTCATTGCTGTGGGGCTGGTGTCGACGGCGGGGTCGATTGATGCCAAACCGAGAAAGGCAAACCGTCTGCGGCGTCCGACTTGACGCACCTGCCGGTCAAGGAGTTGATCGCGCGCTTCCAGGACGAGCCGGCAGCGCGCCTCGCGGAGGACGGGGGGCAGATATCGACCCATTCATGGCTGCCCCGCCGCCGACCGGCTGCTGGGCGCACTTGGGCGGAACACCGTTTCCACACGTCTCGCCCTCGATGCGCGAACTCGTCCGGCGTGGGGTCGCCGCGATCCCCGCGCTGCTCGATCATCTTTCCGACGCGCGGCCGACGAAGCTCTCGCTCAAGGGCAACATCGCCGACTGGCCGGACAACATCGCATATGTTGGCAAAGAATATGCCCCCCGGCAACTGGACCCGGACAAAGTTTCTCCAGGATCGTACCGCGTCGGCGAGTCGGACCCGAGCCATGATGGGGAACGGTTCAAAATCTATCGGTTCAAATAGCCGCCGACCCTGCGCTCCAACTGCCCGCCGGACAGCCTTGACCGTCCGCCGCACACCGGGGCGACATTGCTCCTTGCGCGGCGGACCGCCCGCCGCCAGAGTTCCCTCCCGATTTCCGCCGCTGATGTCCCCGCTGCCGCCCCCATGAGCCTGCTCGTCCAGAAGTACGGCGGCACCAGCGTCGGCAACCCCGAACGCATCTGCAACGTCGCCCGGCGCGTCATCGAAACCCAGCGCGCCGGCCACCGCGTCGTCGTCGTCGTCTCGGCGATGTCGGGCGTCACCGATGGGCTCATCAAGCTCGCGCAAGAGGTCTCGCCCGCACCGTCCGAACGCGATATGGACGTGCTCTTGGCCACTGGCGAGCAGACCACCATCGCGCTCCTCGCCATGGCCATCCACGCGCAGGGCGTGCCCGCGCTCTCTTTGACCGGCGCGCAGGCGGGCATCGTCACCGACGGCGTCCACACCAAGGCCAAGATCGCCAACATCACGCCCCGGCAACTCCTGCGCGCGCTCGACGACGGACAGGTCGTCATCGTCGCCGGTTTCCAGGGCCAGACGATGGCCGGACAGGTCACGACCCTCGGCCGGGGCGGTTCCGATTTGACCGCCATCGCCCTCGCCTCGGCGGTCGGCGCGGACCTTTGCCAGATTTTCACCGACGTGGACGGCGTCTACACGTGTGACCCGAGATTGGTCCCCAACGCCCGCCGTCTCGACGATCTTTCCTACGAAGAGATGCTCGAAATGGCCAGCAGCGGCAGCAAGGTCATGCAGTCGCGCTCCGTCGAGTTCGCCAAGAAATTCGGCGTGAAATTCGAGGTCCGCTCCTCCTTCAACGACAACCCCGGCACGATGATCACCGAAGAAACCGCCAGCATGGAAAACGTCGTCATTCGCGGCGTGAGCGTGGAAAAAAATCAGGCCAAGGTCACCGTCGAGGGAGTTCCCGACCGGCCCGGCACGGCGGCGGCGGTGTTCAACGCGCTGGCCGGCGCGCGTGTGGTCATCGATATGATCGTGCAGAACGTCTCCGTGCACGGCGCGACCGATATTAGTTTCACGCTGAATCAGGCAGATTTGTCCACGGCCGAAGCGGCGTTGCGGCCGGTGGTGGAAAAAATCAGCGCGGTGAAAACCACGGCGCGCGCCGGGGTGGCGAAACTCAGCGTCGTGGGCATCGGGATGCGTTCGCACTCGGGCGTGGCGGCGCGGCTGTTCGATTGTCTCGCGCGCGGCGGCGTGAACATCCAGATGATCACGACTTCGGAGATCAAGATCGCCGTCATCATCGAGGAGGCGAACGTCGCCGAGGCGGCGCGGCTGGCCCACGACGCATTTGGGTTGGAGCACGGACCGTACACCGTCTGATTTTATGCGAATTAGATCGATCACTTGCTGGCTGGTGCTGTTTGTCGGCTTGGGATGTTCTGCGCGTGGGCAGGAGATTGGGGACGCCGGGTCGTTTGTCCCGGATTACTTCATGGCTGGCCTGAGTACCGGCATCGTGGTGCCGACCCGGCTGCCGTGCTGTTACGTTGGCTTCCGCAGCAGTGGCGAGCAGCGCCAGGCGGAGATGTTTTTCTTCATGGCCCAGATTTGGGTAAAGGACAAACATCCTGATGAACCGTTGACGCACTACCGGACCCCGGGCGCGGAGCAGTTCAGAATCGAAAATTGGCCTCTGGCGCTCGCCTTGAGGCACTTCTTCATGGATCCGCAGGACGCGCGTCAAGCCGACCCGACCGCCCCGCCGACGTTCAACATCCGCGAGATCGTCATCGCCGAACCCGCGCAGAAGTTGTCCTTCCTCGCGGGCTTCTACGCACAGTGCCACCGCAAGGATGGAGATGTTTTCAACGTTCCAGCGTCGTACGCCGTCCGGGATGTAATCACTCTTTTCTTGCTGGAAGGATGTGAGGTTTCAGATGTGACGCAGGATCATGCCGTTCCGTCCACGATGACCTTCAAAGTGAAACCGACGAAGGAAGCAGCCCGGGTTTTCGCGCTGGTGGACGGATGGCAACCGCCGACAGCCGAGTGGAAGACCAAGTGACGCGTCCGTGCATGGATTCACCCATCCATGATGCGAAAACCGCTTTGCGCGCGGACATGAGACGGCGACTGGCTGGTGCGCCGCCTGCCGAGCGCGCCGAGTGCAGCCGGCGCATCGTGCGGCAGATCGTGGAAACGCGCGCGTGGCGCGAGGCGTTGCGGGTGTTACTGTTCGCGCCGCTGCCGGTCGAGCCGGACCTCGATCTCCTGTGGGAGAATGGCATGCTGACCGGAAAGCAGATCGCTTATCCGCGCGTGGAGGGAGTAACGATGAGGCTGTACCACATCAATGGGTTGGACGAACTGGAGTCAACGCGTTGGGGCCTGCGCGAACCGCCGCTGCGCGCGGAGCGGGAGGCGGTGGTGGACGATTTCGGGATCGTGTTGGTGCCGGGGCTGGCGTTCGATGCGGCGGGTGGAAGGCTCGGGCGCGGCGGGGGATTTTACGACCGGTTGCTGGCGGAACGCGACCCGGCAAAGACGCGACTAATCGGAGTCGGGTTCGCGTTCCAACTCGTCGAGGGAACGCTGCCGATGGCCGCACACGACGTGCGGCTGGACGAAATCGTCACTGGATAGGAAACGGCCCCGCCGCTACGGCGACACCGGCAGTCGCGCGGGAGCCTCGCTGCGCGCGAGGATCACGCCGTTTTCCTTGTACGCCTTGAGCCGGAAATGGGTCGCCGTCGAAACCACGCCTTCCAGCGAACTCAGCCGCTCGCTCACGAACCCGGCTACCTCGCGCAGATTTCTCCCTTCGACGACCACCAGCAGATCGTAGCCGCCGCTCATCAGGTAACAGCTTTGCACCTGGCTGAATTGCGCGATGCGGTTCGCCAGCCGGTCGAAGCCGCCCTCGCGCTCCGGCGTCATCTTCACCTCGATCACGGCCGTCACGAATTGGTCGCCGACCTTCTCCGTGTCGATCACCGTCGAATATCCGAGGATCACGCCGCCTGCCTCGTAATCGGCGATCCGGCGGTTGACCTCCTCCACCGGGAGATTCAACTGCGCGGCGAGATCGTCGCGCGACGCCATCGCGTCGTGTTGCAGGAGATGCAGGAGCGGGTCCACGGGCCGCGATATTAATCTCCGAAACAAACGTCCACCGCGCGGGCGGTTTGCACCATCTGGTGCGCCGGACTGACGAGACGCAATTTGTGCACCGCGTCGGCAATCGGCACGCCCGTCACCTGATAGTTCTGATAGGAAACCATCGTGCCGAAACGTCCCTCCTGGATCAATTGCACCGCCATGACCCCGAAGCGGGTTCCTAATATCCGATCTAACGTCGTCGGCGTGCCGCCGCGCTGGAGATGGCCGAGCACGCAGGTGCGCGTTTCCTTGCCGGTGCGCTTGGCGATTTCATTGGAAACCTGCTCGCCGATGCCGCCGAGCTTGTACTCGCCCTCCACCGCCGCCGTGCGCACGACCTCCTGGCCGCCGAACGGCTTCGCGCCCTCGGCCACCACGACGAGGCTGCTCATGTAGCCGTCCTCGTCGCGCTTGCGCAGGTAGTCGGCCAGCTTGTCGTACGTGAACGGGATTTCGGGAATGAGGATGGCGTTCGCGCCGCCGGCCAATCCGCCGTAAAGCGCGATCCAGCCCGCGTGCCGTCCCATCACTTCGAGCACCATGACCCGTTTGTGGGAGATGCCCGTGGTTTGCAACCGGTCGAGCGCGTCGGCCACGCACGCCACCGCCGAATCGAAGCCGAAGGTCATCGCCGTCGCCTCCAGGTCGTTGTCGATGGTCTTGGGCACGCCGATGATCGGGAAACCCGCCTCGAAAAGCTGGAGCCCCGTCGTCAGCGAACCGTCGCCGCCGACGAGGATCAGGCCGTCGACGCGCAGTCGGGCGAGGAGTTCGCGGGCGTTGTCCACGGTCTCGGGAGCGACGCCGATCTTGTCGCCCGCGCCGATCTTGCTGATGAAATGGCCCTTGTTGGTCGTGCCCAGGATCGTGCCGCCCTGCGGCATGATGAGCG
>CALMVM010000528.1:9103-11507 GCA_937873255.1 uncultured Verrucomicrobiota bacterium
CGGTTGCAGGAGGCCCTCGAAACCGTCGATGAAGCCGATCACTTCCCAGTCGAGTTTGTCGGCCGCGCGCACGACGCCGCGGATAACGGCGTTGAGGCCGGGGCAATCACCGCCGCTGGTGAGAATGCCGATGCGTTTCTTATTCATAAATACGGAATGCAGAATGCAGAAGTTCAGAAGGAAACAGCCAGAAGCCCGAACCCGGAGATTCCGACTCCGGACTTCTGCATTCTACATTCTGCCTTCTGCATTTTCTTCAGAGCGATTGTTTCGGATCGCTCGGATACCCCGCCGCCGCCCATTGATCGTACAACACCGTGCCGCGTTCGATGAGCGCGGTGCCCTCACGAAAACGGTCGGGCGAACCGAGCAGCACGACGATGACGCGCCGGGGCGTGACCTTGGAAGTGGTGCCTTCCATCTTGACGATGGGGTCGCGCGCGGCGCTGAGGATCAGGCATTCGCCGGCGCGCGTGGTCGAGCCGGTCTTGACGCCGTCGATGCGGTGGGAGCCGAGCGCCTGGTTGGTGTTGTGGACGAGGAAATCGCTCGGCGCGCCAGCGCGGCGCAGCGTGATGCGGCGTTCCTTTTGCGAGACGAAAAAGCGGAAGTCCGCCTTGCCCATCGCGTGGCGGGTCAGCCGCGCCAGGTCGGCGGCGGTGGAATAGGGGCGCTCGGTGCTGTCGACGCCGCTCGGGTTGAGGAAGCGGGTACGTTCCATCCCCAGGTGGCGCGCGAGGGCGTTCATCTCGGCGATGAAACGCACGGTGGTCGGCGTCGGGCCGCCCCGGCGCGCATTGCCCTCGCCGCCGCTGCCGCCGCCGGAGCGCAACAGGTCGCGCCCGACGTGTTCGGCCAGGGCGTCGGCGGTGACGTTGTCGCTCTGCAACATCGCGGCGTAGAGCAGGTCGCGCACGCTGACCTCGTCGCCCGGCTGGAGGCCGCCCTCGGTGCCGGCGGCCGTGGCGGGGATCGTGACGGTCTCGTCAAGCGTGTGGCCGCCCAGGCGCACCCAGTCGAGCACGACGACGGCGGTGGCGATCTTCGTCAGGCTGGCGACCTGGAGCTTGTCGGCGACATGGCTGCCGGCCAGGACGTGCCCGGTCTTGTCGTCCACGACGATGAACGCCCTGGCGCTGCTGCTCGCCGCGGCCTCCGACGACTGCGCGCGGACGACGTTCGCCGCCGGAGCGCCCAGGACCGTCATCCACAACGCCACGCACGCGGCGGTCCGCCCGGCCGAAACTTGGAAAATACGCACGCCCCTGATTTAGCTGTCCGCGCGCGATGCGCAACCTACATTTCGCAAGGTTTTGCACGCGACCCGTGCGCGGCCGGACTCGAGGCCGCCGCGAAAAGAAAAAGGAAAAACCGGGTGGAGCCCCCGCTTTTCCCCACCGCCGAACCCGCGAAAACCTTGGCACCCGCGCCGTTCTCCCCTCGAACGACGCGGGTGCATCCCTGTGAATCGGTTTCGCCGGTCGGCTGGCCGCGCGGCAGCGTGCGTCACTGTTTGGCCTGCGCGGCGTTCTCCTGACGCGCCGCCGGGGCGGCCCATAGTGGATGGGCCTGTTCACGGTAGGCGAAAACGTTCTTTTTCCCCCAAATTGCCCCGATTGTTCCGTTGCGTAAACGTCTGAGAGGAAACGACAAAAGACGAGCGGAACCCGTCACGCCGGGGTTGTCATGTCTTCCGGTACGAGGCGGGGAACGCCGTGCGGCGACCAGGGGTTGCGCGCGAAGTCCGAGGCCACGATGGCCGCCACGTGCGCAGCGCAAAGCGCCAGGACGCCGTCCACGTCCAGACCGAGGTGGCGCGGGCCGTAAGGGGTCAGGTTGGCGGTGGCCAAGGCGAAAAGGCGCACGGCGGGCCGCAGCCGCCGGCCGTCCTTGGCGTGATCGGGGCGGGCGTGCTGCTTCTGGAGATGGACGAACGCGCCCGCGACCTGGATGAGTCCTTTGTAAAAGGCGTGTTCGGGGTCGGTCCGGCCGCCGCGCAGCCAGAGGTGTTCGAGCACGTCGTGAGCCTCGTAATAGCGGCCCTCGTTGAAACATCGGAAATACCCCTGGTAACAGGGATACGCGGCCAGGGCGGGATCGCCGCCGAGGCCGGCGACGAAGGTTTCCATGCGCTCGTGTTTGGTCATGGCGGAAGCGTGGAACGCGGAACGGCGGGGGCGGAGCACGGAAAGATACGCCTGGAAGGCCGTCTTGCCAATTTCGGGCGATCTCTTGGATGATCGTCGGAGGCCAGCCGATTTCTGATTCCAGCCTCTGCCGTTCCGGGTTCCGCGTTCCGAGTTCCGCGTTTCTGCCATTCCGCTCGACACCCGCCGCGCGACGCCCGACAATCCCTGCCGCCGCCATGCTCCTTGTCAACGCCGCCCTTCTCCTGGGCCTGATC